>CALZJC010000059.1 GCA_945787525.1 Thermoanaerobaculia bacterium
GATCCATGGCGGCACCAAGCACAACATCATCCCCGACCAGGTGGAGCTGCAGCTCACCGTGCGCTCGTACCGGCCCGAGGTGCGCCGCTACCTGCTGGACTCGATCCGCCGCACCGCCGAAGAGACGGCGCGAGCTGCCGGCTTCCCGGACGATCTGCTGCCGGTGGTCAAACAGCACGACGAGGAGTACACGCCGTCGACCTATAACGACCCGGAGCTGGTCGAGCGGCTCACCGGGCTGCTCTCCGGCGTGCTGGGCGACGCGGCGGTGGTGAGGATGCAGCCGGTGATGGGCGGCGAGGACTTCTCGCGCTACGCCCTCGAGGGGGAGATCCCGATCAACATCTTCTGGCTCGGCGCCGTCGACCCGGAGAAGGTGCGCGCGGCAAAGGAGACCGGAGCCACCCTGCCCTCGCTCCACTCGAGCGAGTTCGCGCCGCTGCCGGGGCCGGCGATCCGCACCGGGGTGCTGGCGATGACGTCGGCGGTGCTCGAGTTGATGGGCAAGTAGCACCGGGAAGAGAACCCGCCCACACCTCCTAGCCGGCCGGCACCTGAGCGTTGACGGTCTCGTCTTGCGCCCGCCATGCACAGAGCCAGCCAAGAGCCGCATGCTACGATCCCAGAGCGCCAAGCAAGCTCCGTCACCCATTCGCTGCTGCAGTGAGATGGGCTCGCAAACACCGGAAAGAAGGAGGTTCCGATGGTGTCTCTGACAGCGCTGTGGCTCCCGATCCTGCTCTCCGCGGTGGTGGTCTTCCTGGCCAGCTCCGTCCTGCACATGGTCCTCAAGTACCACCACAAGGACTACCAGAAGCTGCCCGATGAAGAAGCCGTCCAGGCGGCTATGCGCGAGCAGGGGGTCGGGCCCGGCAACTACGCCTTCCCCTGCCCGGACGACCCGAAGGACTGGAACTCGCCGGAGATGGTCGAGAGGTTCAAGAAGGGGCCGGTCGGCTTCATGAACGTCAAGCCCAGCGGCGCGCCGGCCATGGGCAAGTACCTGATGACCTGGTTCGTCTTCTGCCTGGTGATCGGCGTCTTCTGCGCCTATATCGCCGGCCGCACGCTCGGCGCGGGCACCGAGTACCTGATGGTCTTCCGGATCACCGGCGCGGTCGCCTTCGTGGCCTACGGCGTCTCCAGCGTCAGCGAGTCGATCTGGAAGGCCCAGAGCTGGGGAACCACCTTCCGGTTCATCATCGACGGCCTGGTCTACTCGCTGCTGACCGGCGGCGTTTTCGGCTGGCTCTGGCCCTAGCAGCACAGGCTGGCCGCGAGGCGAGAGGCGCCCGACAAAGGGAGCGTCCGAGCACCCAGCACAAGCCGCGTGTGCAGGGTGACTCCGCGCCAGAGGGCCAGCCTCTCGACTGCAAGCCGGCCGGCCCGAAGCTACAAAGCCCCAAGGAGTCACAGGTGACGCACGACCTCGGCAATCTGCTCTTCACCTTCGCTGTCCTGGGCGACGCTCACGTCAACGAGGAGGAGGATCGCTCCACCTCTCCCTACCGCAGCAACCGGCTCGCCAACGCACGGATGCGCTACGCGATTGCGGCGATCGACCGGAAGGCGCCGGCCTTCACCGTATACCTGGGAGATGCCGGCAACCCGTTGCCAGAGCTGCCCGCGTACGGTGGCCGGCAACCACTGTGTCGGCGACAAGCCCACCGGCTGGGTGCCGGTGCCGCGCGTCTCCGAAGAGTCCCTGGCGCGCTTCGAGCGTTTCTACGGGAGCCACTTCTACTCCTTCGATCACGGGCTCTGCCACTTCGTGGTGCTCAACTCGCTGCTCGTCAACTCCGAGCACGCGGCGGAGCGCGAGCAGCGATCGTGGCTCGAGAACGACCTCACCGAGGCCGCCCGCAAAGGCCAGCGCAGCTGGCTACTGATGCACTATCCGGCTTTCGTCGCCACGCCCGATGAGCCCGGCAGCTACGACAACCTCGACCAGCCCGGACGGACCTGGCTGCTCGAGCTCCTCGAGCGACACCGGATCGAGGCGGCCTTCTCCGGCCACGTGCACAACTACTTCACCAATCGCTTCGCCGGCACCGAGTTGTACACGCTCCCGGCGACGAGCTTCGTACGCCAGGACTACAGCGAGCTTTTCAGCGTCGCGCCGGAGGATGCCGAGGGCGGCCGCGACGACCGGGCCAAGCTCGGCTACTGCCTGGTCGAGGTCTACGAGGGCGGCCACGTCACCCATCTCGTGCGCACCCATGGCCGGACCCTCGGACCCGAGGACCTCCTCGAGGAGGGCGAGCAGCTGGGCCCGGTCCACATGAGCGGGGCAGAGCCGGCCCCGGTCGCCATCGAGATGCGCGAGAACTGGCTGGGGCTCACCTGGCTGCGGACCAACAACTCGGTCAGCCCGTTCACGCGGCGCGCCGCGCGCAACGACTGGGCGGTGGCAGCGCTCGAGGAGATGGGCGTGCGGCGGGTGCGGCTGGCGCTGCACGAGCTGGACGTCGAGGAGGTGCGGGCGCGGATGTTCGCTCTCGCCGAGCGCGGCTACGAGTTCACCGTCTACTCGCACGGGGTCCCGCACAGCAGCGAGCGCGACCTGGTATTCCGCAACCGCGCACAGCTCAGCGGCTGGGAGCTCATCCTGCAGCTCGACCACGTCGAGACCATGGCCGCCAAGCTCATCGGCGGCCGGTTCGGCGACAGCGGCCTGCCGTGCTACCTGAGCGAGCTCCGCGACGTCGACCGCCGCCAGATAGCCGACGCCAACGTCAAGCACGAGGCCAACTACGGCTTCCAGCTCCACGAGAGGGACAAGGTGGCGGACCTCTGTGCCTCGGCGGCGGTCCGCGAGGCCTTTGCTGGACTCGTCTTCCGCATCCGCAGACGGGGCGAGCCCCGCGTGGCGCCCTGGGCGGCGATCCGCGAGATCGGCGCGATGGGCGATGCCTGCGGCATGCGCCACCAGGTACACATCCTGTTCTCGGGCGACCTGACCGCCGAGCGCATGGTCGACGATCTCGCCACAGCCAACCGCGTTGCCGAGTCCACCTTGGCGGCCATCGCCGCCGGCAACGTCGGCATCTGCTTCGACACTTTCGAGGACACCGACCGCGGCTACTTTGTGCGGCGCGGCCTGGTCGATGGGCGCTACAACCCGCGGCCGGCGGCTCGGGTGCTGCGCCACCTCGGCGCCGCCCTGGCCCGGTACCGCCAGGGGGCGGTGGAAGAGGCCCGCTGCGAGGAGCTGGACGGGGGCCGGCTGGTGACCTTACGCTGCGGCGCCCGCATCCTCGCTACCGTCCTGCCGCAGCCCCATCTGGCTATCCGCGAGCTCGACGTGCCGGGAACCGCCGATGGCGACTCCCTGATCCTCGTCGATCTGGAGAGCGGAGCGGTCTCGAGCCTGCCGGCCGCTCCTCGCGGCGGCACGATGCGGCTCGAGCGCCGCTTGGAGCTCGAGCGCCCGTCTCTGCTGGTGGGCTAGCCGCAGGCTGCCGCCAAGCCCTAACCGACACCTCGGTCGGACGGGACGGTGCTTCAGGCCGTCGCCGAGCCGATCCGTTCCGCCCGCCGCTGCCAGCGCGCTCGCGCCTTGCGCGCCTCCTCCTCGCGGTTCTTGGGCGGCGCGTTCGAGACCAGCCGATCCAGCAGCCGGCGGGTGATCCGGGTCACCTCGTCGACGGCCTCGGCGAACGCCTCGGCGTTGGCCTGCGAGGGTTTGGTGAAACCGCTGATCTTGCGCACGTACTGCAGGGCGCTGGCGGCGATCTCCTCGTCGGTCGCCGGCGGGTCGAAGTTGTGGAGGTTCCTGATGTTCCGGCACATGGCCGGATGGTAACCCCTGGACGGCCGCGGGGCCGACCGGGGCCGGCAGGAGCAGTTCTGACATCGAGTTGCATGAACATGCGGTTGTATGTATATTCATGCCTTCCTTCGGGCCACCGTCCGGAGATCGAGACCTCGAGAGATGCTCCGCACCGCCATCGTTGGAGCCTCCGGCTACTCCGGCGCCGAGCTGGTGCGGCTGCTCTCCGGCCACCCGGGGGCCAGCCTGGAGGCGGTCTGCGCGGCGAGCTCCGCAGGGGACCGTTGGGAGCAGCTCTACCCCGGCCGGGAGCACCTGTTCCGCGGCGAGATCCGACCGTTCGAGCCCGCCGCGCTGGCCGGTCTCGACGCCGTCTTCCTCGCCCTGCCCCACGGTGCCTCGGCGAGCGCCGCGCGCGACCTGCGGGGCAGGGTCGGCTGTGTCCTGGACCTCTCGGGCGACCTGCGTCTGCCCGACGCCGCCACCTACCGCCGATGGTACGGCCGCGAGCACCCCGCCCCCGAACTCCTCGGCGAGGCGATCTACGGGCTGCCCGAGCTGTTCGGCGAGTCGCTGCCCGGCGCCGAGCTGATCTCCTGTGCCGGCTGCTACGCGACCGTGACGCAGCTGGCCGCCGCGCCGGCCCTGGCAATGCAGGGTTCGACCACCGTCGACGTCGTGGTGACGGCGATCTCCGGCACTTCGGGAGCCGGCCGCAAGGCCGACCTGGCGCTGAGCTTCTCGGAGGTCTTTGGCGACCTGCGCGCCTATCGCGTCGGCCACCATCAACACGCACCCGAGATCGCCCAGGGCCTGTCGCGCTACGCCGGGCGAGAGCTGCGGGTGACGTTCGTGCCGCACCTGGCGCCGACCGAGCGGGGCATCGCCGCAACGGTCGTGCTGGGAGGGCAGGAGCTGCCGGCGGCCGAGGACCTGCTCGGGGCCTATCGTCGGGTCTACGATGGCGCGCCATTCGTGCGGCTTCGCGACCCGGCCGAGTCGCTGCCGGCGGTCCGCCACGTCGCCGGCACCAACTTCTGCGACCTGGCTCCGGTGGTGGACGAAGCGGGCCGCTCGGTGGTGGTCATCGGGGTGATCGACAACCTGCTGAAAGGCGCCGCCGGTCAGGCCGTGCAGCTGTTCAACCTGGCCTTCGGTCTACCGGAGATCCGGGGGCTGCTGCCCGACGCCGTGGAGGGCACGGCTTGAGCGAGCCGGCACGAAGCGATACGGGCGTCACGGCGCCGAAAGGGTTTCTGGCTTCGGGGATCCACTGCGGCATCCGACGCGACCGGGCGGATCTGGCGCTGCTCGTCTCGCGGCACGAGGCCTCGGCGGCGGCCGTCTTCACCCGCAACGAGGTGCTGGCGGCGCCCGTCGTGCTGTCGCGGGCGGCGCTCGAAGCCAGCGGCGGCCGGGCGCAGGCGATCCTGGTCAACGCCGGCAACGCCAACGCCTGCACGGGCGAGCAGGGCGACCGCGCCGCCCGGCGCTCGGCCGAGGCGCTGGCCGGTCTGCTCGACCTGCCGCCGGACCGGGTGCTGGTGGCTTCGACCGGCGTCATCGGGCAGCAGCTGCCGGTGGAACGGCTGATCGACGGGCTGCCGCGCGCCGTCGCGGCGCTGTCGGTCGAGGGCGGGGCCGACGCCGCCGAGGCGATCCTGACCACCGACACCCACCGCAAGGAGAGCGTGCGGCGGGTCGAGGCCCCCGGCGGCTCCTACACGATCGGTGGCATGGTCAAGGGCTCGGGAATGATCCATCCCGATCTGGCCACCACCCTGGCCTTCGTCACCACCGACGCGGTGCTGCCCGCCGTTGTCCTGAGTGCGATCCTGCGCCGGGCCGCCGACCGCTCCTTCAACCGACTCACCGTCGACGGCGACACGTCCACCAACGACATGATCGGGCTGCTGGCCAACGGCGCCGCGGGCGTCGCAGCGTCCGCCGACGGCTTCGAGCGTGCCTTGACCGAGCTGCTGGTGGAGCTGGCGCGGGCCGTGGCGCGGGACGGCGAGGGTGCCACCAGACTGATCACCGTCCAGGTGACCGGCGCGGCGGGCGAGCCCGAGGCGTTGGCGGTGGCACGCACCATCGCCGGCTCGTTGCTGGTCAAGACGGCGGTGCACGGGGCCGACGCCAACTGGGGTCGCATCGCCGCCGCCGCCGGTCGCGCCGGCGTCGCGCTTCGCCCCGCTGCCATGACGGTGAAGATGAACGGTCTGACGGTCCTGTCGCCCGGCTTTCTGTCCGACTACAGCGAGGCGGAGGCGAGCCGGCGCCTCGGCCTCGACGAGGTGGTGCTGGAGGTCGACCTCGGTGCCGGTGACGGCGAAGCCACCACCTGGACCTGCGACCTGACCAGGGGCTACATCGACATCAACGCCAACTACCGGACCTGATCCGCCCACCGGGAGCCACCGATGCCTGACACCCATCCCGAACCCGTTCTCGAGCTCGCATCGCGGGCCAAGGTGCTGATGGAGGCGCTGCCCTACCTGCAGCAGTTCCGCGGCGCGCTGGTGGTCATCAAGTACGGCGGCGCCGCCATGGTCGACGACGAGCTGGCGGACTCCTGGGCGCGCGACGTCGTCCTGCTGGAGCATGTCGGCCTGCTGCCGCTGATCGTCCATGGCGGCGGGCCCGCCCTCACCAGGACCCTGCAGCGCATGGGCATCCAGACCCGCTTCGTCGACGGTCACCGGGTGACCGATGCCGACGGCGCCGAGGTGGCGGAGATGGTGCTCTCGGGACGGATCAACAAGCAGGTCGTCTCGCGTCTGCAGCGCGCCGGCGGCCGGGCGGTGGGCCTTTCCGGCACCGACGCCGGGATGCTGCGGGTGCGGCGCCATCGGCCCGGCGGCCGCGATATCGGCTTTGTCGGCGTCATCGACGCCGTCGACACCGGGCCGATCCGGCTGCTGCTGGAGAACGAGTACATCCCGGTGCTGTCGTCGACCGCGGCGGATGTGGACGGGCAGACGCACAACATCAACGCCGACGTCGTGGCCGGTGCGGTGGCGGCGGCGATGGGCGCCACCAAGCTGATCTTCCTTTCCGACGTGCGCGGCGTGATGGTCGACGGCGAGCTCTGCCACACCCTCGACGCCGGCGGCGTCCGCCAGCTCCTCGACGGCGGCGAGGCCTCCGGCGGCATGCGACCCAAGCTGGGCGCGGCGCTCGAGGCGCTGGCCGCGGGCGTCGCCCGGGTCCATCTGGTCGATGGCCGTCTGCCGCACGCGCTGCTGCTCGAGATCCTCACCGACCGCGGCGTGGGCACTCTGGTGGTGGACACGGAAGACCCGATCCTCGGCGAGGCCGGCCCTTGAGCGGCGCACCGGCGTGGGCGGGAACGCTCGGCAGGCGCGGCGCCAACGCCCTCCTGCCGACCTATGCACGCTACCCGATCGAGCTGGTCTCGGGCCGCGGCTGCCGTCTCCAGGACGCCCAGGGCCGCGACTACCTCGACCTCGTGGCCGGTATCGCGGTGACCGCGCTCGGCCACGGTCACCCGGCGATGGTCGAGGCGATCCGGCAGGCGGCCGACGGGCTGCTCCACGTCAGCAACCTCTACTGGACCGAGCCGATGGTGCGGCTCGCCGAACGGCTGACCGAGGCCGCCGCCATGGAGCGCGCCTTCTTCTGCAACTCGGGCGCCGAGGCGGTGGAGGCCGCCCTCAAGCTGGCCCGCAAGTCGCTGCCGGGGCGGCGGCGGGTCCTCTGCTTCGAGCGCTCGTTCCACGGCCGCACCCTCGGGGCCCTGTCGACCACCGCGCAGCCGCAGTACCAGGAGAGCTTCCTGCCGCTGCTGTCCGATGTCCACGTCCTGCCCTTTGGAGACTTCGACGCCGCGCAGCGCGCCATCGACCCCCAGGTCGGGCTGGTCCTGGTCGAGCCGATCCAGGGCGAAGGCGGCGTGCGGCCCGCCCCGCCTGGCTGGCTGGGGCTACTGCGCGAGCGCTGCGACGCCGCCGGCTGTCTGCTGATCTTCGACGAGGTGCAGTCGGGGCTCGGCCGCACGGGTACGTTCTTCGCCTACCAGGCGGAAGGCGTTCTGCCCGACGCGGTGACCTGCGCCAAGGCGCTGGCCGGCGGCCTGCCGATGGGCGCCCTGCTGGCACGCGGCACCGCGGCCGAAGCGTTCCAGCCCGGCGACCACGCTTCGACCTTCGGCGGCGGGCCGCTGGTCTCGGCGGCAGCGCACGCGGTGCTCGACGTGGTGCTCGCCGAGGGCTTCCTCGACGAGGTGCGGCGCAAGAGCGAGCGCCTGCGGACCGGGCTCCAGAAGCTGGCCGCGGTCAACCCGGTCGTGGCCGGCGTCCGCGGCCGCGGGTTGATGCTGGGGCTGCGGCTCACCGAGCCGCGCGCCGCGGAGCTGGTGGGCGCGCTGCGCGACCATGGCGCGCTGACCTGTCCGGCCGGCGCCGACGTCGTGCGCTTCGTGCCGCCGCTGACCATCAGTCCCGAGGAGATCGACCAGGCGCTCCAGATCGTCGAGCTCGCCCTCGGCGTCCTGACGCAGCGAGCGGAGGCGGATTGACCGGCACCGCCAGGGCCCGCCGGCAGCAGGCGATCCTCGAACTGGTGCGCTCGCGCGCCGTCGCCAGCCAGGACGAGCTGGCCCGAGGCCTCCGCAAACGCGGCCACGCGGTGGCCCAGTCGACCCTGTCACGCGATCTCAAGGAGCTGCGGGTCTTCCGCGTGCCGGTCGCCGAGGGCTACCGCTACCTGCCGGCGGGCGAGGAGTCGGCGGCGCCCACCACGCTGCCGGCGCTGGGCGGAGTCGCCGCCGCCGAGGTGATCGGTGTCGACCGCAACGAGGTCGCTGCCATCGTGCGCACCCAGGTGGGCCGCGCTCAGGGCGTCGCCGTCTACCTCGACGGGCTCCAGCTCGCCGAGGCGCTGGCGACGATCGCCGGCGACGACACGATCCTGGTGCTACCCACCAGCACCCGCAAGACGGCAGCCCTCGAGCGGCGGCTGCGCGAGCTGTTCCATCTCGGCTAACCTGACCTTCTCCAACCCGGTCGGCAGCGGCCGCGGGTCATCAAACGCTCGGCTCTGGCGCCAGATAGCGAGTGAGCGCCGGGTAGACCCACTCCTCGAGCACGAAGCTGGTTACCTCGGACTCGCCGCTGCGCATGCCGGTGGGGATCGCCGCCTGGGCCCGCGTCATCAGGAAGCCGAAGCGACTCTGGGCCGCGTCTTCCGGCATGAGCACCGCCTTGCCGCCGCGCTCGAAGCGCAGCGCGTCGACCACCCGGGTGAGAAACTCGTGCCGCCGCTCGTGCCCCATGTCGGCGTGGAGCAGCGAGCCGTCGATCCATTCGGTGATGTCCCGCCTGAGGGACTCGCTCCACTCCGGCGGCACCAGTCGCAGCACCGGGTAGGTGGAGCCCTTCTCCGCCGACGCCTCGGGCAGCAGAGCGGCGCCGATCGCCACCAGCAGCACGAACAGATCGATGAAGGCGGCGAGGCAGAAGGCGAAGACCGTCGGGTAGTCGCCGCGGCCGAAGTCGTGCTCGGGCTCGAAGATGGCGGTCAGGTCCTGGAAGGCGTAGACCGGTGTCTCGTCACCGTCGGCGGCATCGCGGGCGAACGAGCCGTATGCAGGCGGCGGTGGTGGCGCCGCCGCACGGCAGAGCACCGCTTCGAGGTCGTCCCGCGGGAAGCCGGCCAGAGAGGCGTCGTAGCGCCGCAGTCGCTCGCGATTGTCCAGCCCGTCGGCGAACAGCTCCTCGTTCGCCGTCCAGCCTTGGCGAAACTCGCCCAGGGTGTCGTTGATCCGTCTGATCGCCCCGATCTCGGTCTCCAGCAGACCGTAGATCAGCGCCTCACCCGGGCCCTGACGATAGGTTAGACCGAGGTTCCGCTCCCAGTTCTCGATCTTGCGCCCGACCCGCCGGCACACGCCGTCGAGATAGCAGTGCTCCTCGTCGTCACAGGTGGACATCGTCCAGCCCGCCTCCTTCTCCATCCCGAGCCAGGAGTCGAGGCGCAGGCCCAACTCCTCGCTGGCGGTGATCCCGGCACTCAGCGTCGAGGTGACCTCTCCGGTGTTGGCGCGCAGCTCGTCGTAGAGCTCTCGCCGCGCCTCCTGCGGCTTGATCGAGGCGGTGAACTCGCTCTGCAGCATCACATAGCTGAAGACGACCGAGAACGGCATGGTCACCAGATATAGCGCGATCACCAGCAGCCGCAGCTCCCTCCGCCCGACCGCGATCAGCCAGGCGAGCCCGAACAGCCCAGCCTGTACGGCCAGCGCCAGCGGCCAGGCGAGCAGGAAGCTCAGATAGCGCCGCAGCCCGATGCCGGTGGTCATCAGCGACACGGCGGCGGCCACGAAAGACGCCCACAGCAACACGTACCAGAAAGTCTCTTTGCGCTTCATCGCTCTCGGTATCCCCTTCCTCTGTCGTGGCGACGGTCGAGCCGCGACGCGCCATGCATACCCGGCAACGACGCCCGGCTCGCCGCAGACGAGCGCAAGCCCATCCCGCACCAGCCGATCGGGCGTCTGTCAGTAGGAGACGCACGATCCCCGCCGCGGGTTTCGTTCCACGAGCACAGCCCCGAAGGCTCCCCTACGACAACCCGCTTTCCGGCGCGGCTCAGCAGCCCACGACGAGCCCGGCGGCGAGCAGCGCGTTGGTCAGCAGGATCCAGCCGACGTTGGCGCCGAGGGCCGCTACCGGGACCTCATCGGCGGGGCGCCCGAACGCCCAGCGCAGCGGCGGCGCCAGGAGCAACGAGGGCAGCAGGGCGGCCAGAGCCGGGATCGGCAGGGCGCCGGCCAGCACACCGAAGAGAATGACCGCCGGCACCGCCAGCGCCAGCACCGCGTAGAGCCGCGCCGCCCCCAACCGGCCGAGGAGCAGGATCATATTGCGCCGCCCGCCGGCCCGGTCGGCCAGCTCGTCAGGAAACTCGTTCAGCAGGAGGAGATTGAACGTCATCAGGAAGGCCGGTATCGCGGCCAGCACCGCAGTCGGCCCGAGGGACCCCGCCTGGACGAGAGCCGTGCCCAGGACCGGCAGCGCGCCCAGGCCAAGACCGGCGAACAGCTCGCCGACGTAGTGGCGGGCGAGAAACTCCGTGTAGGCCAGCGTCGCGACGGCCCCCAGCAGCAGGATCCACAGCAGCCGCGGACCGATCAGCAACAGGAACCAGATCCCCGCTGCCAGACCGATTGCCGCACCGACCGCCGCCAGGGCCACCGCCGCCGCCGGCCTCAGCGTCCCGGCGGGCAGCGTGCCGCTGCCGCCGCTGAACGGCGTCCGGCGGGTCTGGAGATCGATGCCGGTGCGATAGTCGCTGGCCTCGTTGAGCGCGTTGACCGCCACGTGCAGCCCCATCAGGCCGGCCAGCGCCACGACCGTGCGCGACCAGGAAAAGCCACCCTCGCAGACGGCGGCCGCCGCGCCCACCGCCACCAGCGTCACCGGCAACAGCAGGAACGGCGCGCGGGCGACGGCAACCAGGGCCCCGAGAGACATCCAGGCTTATCCTGGCAGGGCCTCCACGTAGCGGCGGATCGCTTCGAACTGGCTCCGGCCGTCGAGCCCGGCCTCGGCCAGCACCGCGTGCCCCTGGCCGCTGCCCAGATAGTGACCGTGCTGGTAGGGGTGCAGCGACATCCCGCGGCCGAGATCCGAGCGCACCCAGCGGAACATCGTCGCCATGGTGAAGCCGGTGATGCCCATCGCCTCCTGAGCACGCTCTTCGGGCAGGATCCGGCGCCGCTCCTCGGCCGGCAACATGTCGAACAGCTCGGCGCTGGCGACGTAGTAGACCCACGGGTCGAGACCGGCCTCCTCGAGAAGCGGCAGTGCCTCCTCGACAAAGGCGTAGGTCACCGCGCTCTCCTGCAACACGATCGTGCCGCGGCCCTCGCCCGCCGGCCTGCGCAGCAGGTAGACGCCCTCAGCGGCCGCGGCGATCGGCGCCAGGCCGAGGGCGGCACGATCGATCACCGTCTCGCCCGGCCGGGTCACATACGGCGCGATCACGGCGGGTCGGCGCTGCAGCGCCGCCGCCAGCAGGGTCCAGATCTCCGCCGGGTCCCAGGGGGTCAGGGTGACCGCGGTGCCTGACGGGAAGTTCTCCTGCAGCAGCTGCAGCGCCTGCGGGTCGGCGTGGGTCGGGCCGTCCTCGCCGGTCTTCAGCCCGGCGTGGGCGCAGATGAGCACCAACGGCTTGTAAGGGTCCTCGGCGATGGCGTGGCGGGCCTGGCAGCCGATGGCGTGCAGCCGCGCGGCGATATGCCCCAGCGGCGCCATGAAGGCGCCATACGACGAGCCCACGCCGATGTGGCGACCGAAGCTCGACAGCCCGGCCAGCACCCCGGACATGGCGTCCTCGCAGATGCCGCCCATCGAGAAGGAGCGTGACTCGGGGTTGGAGCCGGCGTTCCAGAAGCCCTCGCCAAAGCCGGCCGCCACGGTGTTGACGCTGGTCGAGCCGAGCAGATCGGCGGAGGCGGCGAACAGCGCGCCGCCCGAGGCCTTGTTGTAGTGCAGCAGCGCGCGCCCCAGCTCGCCCCGTAGCGTCGTCACCGTGCCGGGCTCGAGGGCGAGCTCCGGTGGCACCTCGAGGGTGGCGGTCTCGTAGACCGCTTCGACCCGTGGCGCCCCGGGACGCGGCCGTCGACCGAGTCCGTCCAACCGTTCTCGCGCCGCCCGCAATCTGGCACCGAGCATCTCCACCGTGTCGGGGTTGAGCTCCAGCGTCTTGCGCACCAGCCCCAGCGACTCCCAGAAGCACTGCTCGAGAATGGCGGCGCCGTCCGGCGCGACCTTGCAGCGCTGGTTGTCCTCCTCACACATCGAGAGCATCTGCTCGTCGTTGCCGGTCAGCCCACCCAGCGCCTGGCAGAAGCCGTCGGAGCACAGCTTGTGGCCGGCGCCGTGCGACGCCTTGCCCTCGATGCCGTACTGCCAGCCCTTGACCGTGCGGTAGACGACCGCCGTGGGCTGCCCGTTGTCGAGGGCCAGGGCGCGCCGCTGGCCGGCGATCACCTGTTGCAGGTCCCGGCCGTCGTCGACGTAGACCACGTTCCAGTCGTGCAGCTGGAACAGCTCCATCGGGTTCCACTGCACGTAATCCCCCGGCTGACCGTTGTCGCGGCAGACCCGGTTGGAGTCGATGGAGGCCTGGTTCCAGTCCAGATGCAGAATGACGTTGCCCAGCGACGCGGTGCCGGCGGCCGCCAGCGACTCGGCAACCCGGCCGGGCGTCAGCCCGCCCTCTCCCTCGACGATGTGGAGCCGCGGCGCGGCCGCCCCGTAGTAGTCCCTGGCGGCAAACGCCAGACCGAGGGAGCTGGCCACGCCAACGCCCGAGGCGCCGGTCGACAGCTTGATGAACGGCGTGGCGGGGGTCGGGTGACCGTCGAGGGGCTTGGCGCCGAACTCGGCGATCAACGGCGTCTGGTTCACCGGGTTGCGGCGGAAACCCAGCAGGTCCTCGAGCCGCAACCGCAGCCGCACGTCGTCGGGCAGCAGGTCCGGCGCCGCCAGACGGGCGATCTCGTCGCGCAGCGCCCACATGGCGTACAACCCCATCGCCTTGTGGCCGGCGGCGTAGGAGATCATGTCCGCCTCCGGTCGGTCGGGGTCCGCCATGTCGTAGTCCATGGCGTCGAAGAGGATCCCGGCCACGATCCGCCCGGAGGAGATGGAACCCCCGGGATGGCCCGACATCGGCACGTAGTTGAACATCAGGGCGCAGAGGGACCGGTAGACGAGATCCAGGGTCTCGAACCGCCGCAGCTCCTCCGCCGAGAGGGGAGCTTCGGCTTCATCCCCGCGGACGCGGAGGTCGACATAGCTCCCGCGACGGGGAGCGAGCTCGTAGGTGTTCATCAGGACAGCAACGTGCCCCAATCGACCCTTTCCCGCAACGTCCAGGCAGGCAGGACCGCTTGCAGCCCCGGTGGGTAGGGGAGCCGAGACACCGCCGCGGACGGCGTCGAGAACGGCCCGCTCAGCCGTCCCGCGGGCTGTCGGGGCTGTCGATCCGGTCGTCCCGCGGCGTCACGTCACGCACCTCGCGTGACGCGAACGGGCTGCCGCCGAGGTCGACCGAGACGGCGGCATCGCCCCGCCTGACGGCGCGCTCGAAGCGTCGTTTCAGGCGACCCTTGAGCCACCGACGGAAAACCGGCACAAGGCAGAGAAAGCCACCGAGGTCGGTCAGCACCCCGGGCGTCATCAGCACCGCCGCCGCCAGCAGGATGATCACGCCGTCGACGATCGGTCCGGCCGGGATCCGGCCTTCCGCCATCTCGCCGCGAACCTGCGCGACCACCGCGAGCCCCTGTCGGCGTGCCAGGAAGGCGCCCAGCGCGCCGGTGAAGATGATCAGCGCCAGGGTTGCGGGAAGCCCGACGACCTGGCCGAGCTGGATCAGCAGCGCCAGCTCGACGACCGGCACGACGATGAAGAGCAGCAGCAGCCAGGAGACCGCAGCCGCCCGAATCCGGGGAAGGTAGAATCCGCTGCCATGACCCGCACCACCGTGACGAAGACCATCGCGGCGCCGATCGACCGGGTCTTCGACACCATCGCCAACGTCGAGAGCTTCGCCCGGGCGATCCCCCCCATCGTCAGCATCGACTTCCTGTCGGAGAGCCAGAGCGGCGTCGGCACCCGCTTCCGCGAGACCCGGGTCACGAGCGGCAGGAGAGCGACGACCGATGTCGAGATCACCGAGTGCGTCGCCAACGATCGCATCCGCATGGTGACCGACAGCCACGGCAGCATCTGGGAGACCCTGTTCGCCTTGCAGGAGGTGCCGGAGGGCACCCAGCTGACGTTGACGATGACTGCCAAGGCCCATCAGTTCCTGGCCAAGCTGATGAACCCCATGGTGATGCCGATGATCCACGGCCATATCGAGACCGACCTGGATTCGGTGAAGCAGTACTGCGAAGCACAGGGCTCCAGCTAGCTGTGCATTCTCAGGGCGTTGGATCCGCTCCGTCGGTTGTTCCCAGACAGTCACCCAGCCAGGCCGCCACCTCCTGGTAGAACACCTTGCTGTTCTCGCCCTTCATGACCCAGTGGTTCTCGTCCGGCCAGACCAGCAGCCGGCCGGGCACGTTCATGCGCATGAGAGCGCTCCACATGGCGATGGTGTTGTTGAGCGGCACCCGGTAGTCGCTCTCGCCGACGGACAGCAGCAGCGGCGTCTTGAAGCTACCGGCCCGGGCCAGGGGGCTCTGGTCGAGCCACGCCTCGGGGCTCTCCCAGAACGGCGCGCCCATCATCAGCTCGCGGTGGTAGATGACGTCGCTGGTCGACCACTGCATGTCCAGCGAGGCCAGCCCCGCGTGGCCGACCAGACAGCGATAGCGGTCGGTCGTCGCCTCGAGCCAGTTGACCAGGTGGCCGCCGTAGCTGGCGCCGGCCGCCGCGACCCGTTCGCCGTCGAGGAACGGGAACCGACGTAGCGCCTCGCCCAGGCCCAGGGCGATGTCTTCGGCGGGACCCCGCAATGGATCGCCCAGGATGTCCAGGGTGAAGTCGATACCGTGACCCACCGAGCCCCGATACTCGGGCGCCACCACGACGAATCCGGGGCTGGCCAGCAGATGGTAGTTCCAGCGTACCGAGATGGCGTCGCGCCACATGCTGGCGTGGCCGCCATGGATCAGCACCAGCACCGGGTACTTCTGCGACTCGTCGAAGCCCGGCGGCAGGGCCATGAAGGCGTGGCTCCTGCGACCCTTGCCGTTGGTGAACCAGAACTCCCTGAGCGGCTGCCAGTCGAGCGCCGCCGCCGTCTCGGTATTGAGCTCGGTGAGGAAGGCGCGCCGGCCATCGCGGTCGATGCGCACCACCTCCTGTGGCCGGGTGGCGCTCTGCCAGTTGGCGACCAGGACGGTGCCCTTGGCCCGTGAGGAGACCGCGACGCCGCCGTAGGCGCCGCTCTCGCCGTCGGCCGCCGGCACCACCTCGCCGCCCGCCAGCGGCACCGAGTGGAGCTTGACCCGGCCGCCGTCGAACGCCGTGAAGTAGGCGGAGCCGTCCGGCGCCAGCGCGAAGTCGCGCACCGAGCGGTCGAAGCCATCGGTCAGGTTGCGGATCTCGCCGTTCCAGGGCCAGCCGGCGCAGGCCAGGTTGCGGTGCGCGAAGTAGACGTCGGGCCGGTCGTCGTGCAGCGAGAAGCAGACGCCGGCGCCGTCCGGCCGGAAGACGGGCGAGGTGAAACTCCGCTCTCCGGAGGTCAGCCGGACCGGCTCGCCGCCCGCCGCAGGCAGCTGGTAAACATGGGTGCTGACGCGGCTGCGGGCCGCGGTGTGGCCCTCGGTCGTGGCGACGAAGAGAATCGACTCCCCGTCCGGCGACCAGACCGCGTCCAGGTCGTCCCCCGAGCGGCTGCCACGACCTCTGAACCCGGTGGCCGCGACCAGATCGGTTGCCGCCAGCAGGTCGCGCGCCACGCCGTCCCCATCCACCGCGACGGTGAACAGATGGGTGCTGGTGTCATCCAGCCAGCTGTCCCAGCGGCGGATGGGAAACGTGTCATAGACCCGCACTTTCGACTTGCGCTCCTCCCACTCCTCGGCGAGGGCGCGATTGGACTCCTCGTCCACCGCTCCCGGGCGCACCGCGCCCTGGAACAGGATGGTCCTCCCGTCGGGGCTCCAGCGCGGCTGGCGCGCACCGAGCGGCGCATTGGTCAACCGCACCGCCTCACCGCCGCCGGCAAAGTCCAGTAGGTAGACCTGGTTCTTTTCGTCCTCACCGCGCGTGGCGGTGAAGGCGAGCCACCGGCTGTCGGCGCTCCAAGCGGGATCGCTCTCGCCACCTTCGCCCGAGGTGAGACGCCGCGGCGCGGCGTGGCCGTCGGCCGGCACGACCCACAGATCGGTCACGTCGCCCTCCTCCTCATAGGAGGGCTCGGTCACCGAGAACACCACCCAGCGGCCGTCCGGCGACGGCACCGGCACCCCCACCCGCTTCATCAGCCACAGAGCCTCGTGCGTCAAGGGCGCGGCCGCGGCGCCTACCGCGATGATCGACGACGCCGAGAGAATCAGACAGGCGAGAAGGAGACGCTGAGTGGCCATGGGTTTCATGCCACCGAGCCTACTTCTTCACCCTGCCGAACACCTAACCCGTTGCGCCCTGTGCCGGCTCCGCCCGGCTGATCAGGCTACGATCCGGACGATGACCGACTCGGCCAGAGGTCTCTCCACGCTCTGGGAGCGGCGCACCATCCGGACGGCTCTCGCCTTCTCCGTCCTCGCCTTTGCGGTCCTGACATTCCTGGCCTTCGCGGCGAGGCCGAGCGGCAAGCCGCTGTGGCTGACGTTGCCGATCGCCGCGATCCTCTCCTTCGGTCTCTACGATCTCCTGACCCGGAAGCTCCGCCGGCGGCGGCGGATCCTCGCTCAGCCGTTTCCGCCGAAATGGGAAGAGATCCTGCAGCGCGAGGTGGTCTTCTTCCGGACTCTCGAGCCCGCCGAGCAGCTGCGCTTCCGGCGCGAGCTGCAGGTCTTTCTCGGCGAGAAGCTGATCACCGGCATCCGGCTGCAGCTGGACGAGACGACCCGGGTGCTGGCCGCCGTCAGCGCCATCATCCCAATCTTCGGATTCCCCGAGTGGGAGTGGGACCAGATCAGCGAGGTGCTCATCTATCCGTCTCGCTTCAGCGAGGACTTCGCCTTCGGCGACGGCGACGGCCACCACACCCTCGGCATGGTGGGCACCGGGGCGATGAACCGGATGATGATCCTGGCGAAGCCCGACCTGCTGAGCGGATTCCGCAATCCCGCCGACAAGCGAAACGTGGGCCTGCACGAGTTCGCCCACCTGGTCGACAAGTCCGACGGCGCGATCGACGGACTGCCGGGCGTCGGTCTCGAGCGCCAGAGCATCGGCCCCTGGATCGAGCTGGTGCGGCGCAAGATGGAGGAGATTCGCCGCGGCGACTCCGACATCGACGACTACGCGCTGACCAACGAAGCTGAGTTCTTCGCCGTGGCCACGGAGTATTTCTTCGAACGCCCAGGCGTGATGCGCCGCAAGCACCCCGAGCTCTACGAGATGCTCTCCTCGGTGTTCAACCAGAAGCTCCACACCCGCGTCGCCGCCCTCGCACGAGAAAGAAAGCGCGGCCGCCCACGCTTCGGCCGCAACTCGCCCTGCCCCTGCGGAAGCGGCAAGAAATACAAGAAATGCTGTCTGCGGCGGTCGCGATCGGATTGAGCGCGGGGCTCGAATCGCGCCGAGGCTGCATCGATCGGCACCTCGAATGATCTGTTCGGAAGAGAAATACGGTGCTTGGCTGGGACGCAGGGATTCGAACCCCGATTCCACGGTCCAGAGCCGTGTGTCCTACCATTGAACGACGTCCCAGGACCGACAGAGGCTAGCAAGAAGAATCACCGGCGGTCAACGACAGCGATCGAAAGGCCGCTCTTCCTCGCCCTGACCTCTTTCCGGCACGGCTCTGCCGGCTCTAGTCGCTCTCACATTCGCGATGTCGGTATGCGCTTGCGGATGAATCGAGTCAACAGATATTGGTCACGCGAGGCGATATCGACGATCCGAATAGCGGCATCGCAGAGGCCTTCCTGGTTCTCCCTCGAGTGCACGACCCGACCGGCAAGCGCGACATCGTCTCTTGAGCCCGGTAAACGAAGACGCATGTCCAGCAGGCATCCCAGTGGGATGGGATGTTCCGAGACGAACCGAATCCCGCTCTCGCTGACGTCGACCGTTGTCAGCGTGTTCTCGTCGGCCTGATAGAGGAAGTAGCGGCCTTCGATCGCGATCTCGATCCTCCGATGCGACCTTCGATTTCGACCGTAGAGCTGCACTTGGTTCTTGCCGCTGGATTTGGCGTCGTACAGCGCTCGGTCGGCGAGACGCACCAGCTCCGCGGAGTCGGTAGCATCCCCGGGATAAGCCGCAACCCCCAGGCTCGCGGTCAGCTTGCCTCTGGGCTGGTCCTCCTCTCCCGCGAATACCTGCCGCTCGATACTCTCTCTCACCCGCTCGGCGAGCCGTACAACCTCCTTCTTGGGAGTCGATGGCGCAATCAGCGCAAACTCCTCTCCGCCATAGCGGGCCACGACATCTACTTTCCGAGACGACTCGAGAAGCAATCGTCCAACCACGGCCAGAGCTTTGTTCCCGGCCTCGTGTCCGCATCGGTCGTTGTATTCCTTGAAGTCGTCGAGGTCGATCATGATGA
>CALZJC010000060.1:0-2413 GCA_945787525.1 Thermoanaerobaculia bacterium
CGCCGCGGTGCGCAACGGCGCGGTGGCCGCCTACCGGAGCTTTCTCCGCTTCATGCAGCACGACTACCTGCCGGCGGCCCGGACCACGCTGGGCGCCTCGGCGCTGCCGGCCGGGCGCGACTACTACCGCTATCTGATCCGCCACTTCACCACCCTCGATCTGAGCCCGGAGGAGATCCACCGGATAGGCCGCGCCGAGGTCGCGCGGATTCGCTCCGAGATGGAAGCGGTGATCGCCCAGGTCGGCTTCGGCGGCGGCTTTCAGGAGTTCCTCGACTTCCTGCGCACCGATCCGCGGTTCTACGCCGAGACCCCGGAGGCCCTGCTCAAGGAGGCCGCCTGGATCGCCAAGCGCATGGACGCCAAACTGCCGGCGCTGTTCAAGACGCTGCCCCGGCTGCCCTACGGCGTCGAGCCGGTGCCCGAGCATCTGGCACCCAAGTACACCACCGGGCGCTACGTCGGGGCGCCGCTGGGCAGCACCCAACCCGGCTTCTACTGGGTCAACACCTACGATCTGAAGAGCCGCCCGCTCTACAACCTGGAGGCGTTGACCCTGCACGAGGCGGTGCCCGGTCACCACCTCCAGATCGCCCTCAACCGCGAGCTCGAGGAGCTGCCCAGCTTCCGCCGCTTCTCCTACATCTCGGCCTTTGGCGAAGGCTGGGGTCTCTACTCCGAATACCTCGGTCTGGAGGCCGGCTTCTACACCGATCCCTACAGCAACTTCGGGCGGCTGACCTACGAGATGTGGCGCGCCTGCCGCCTGGTCGTCGACACCGGGCTGCACGCCATGGGCTGGACCCGCGAGCAGGCGATGGATCTGCTGGCGACCAACACCGCCCTGCCGCTGCACGAGATCGAGACCGAGACCGACCGCTATATCTCGTGGCCGGGCCAGGCGCTGGCCTACAAGCTGGGCGAGCTCAAGATCAAGGAGCTGCGGCGGCGGGCCGAGGAGGCACTGGGCGAGCGCTTCGACGTGCGCGAGTTCCACGATGCGGTCCTCGCCAACGGCTCGGTTCCGCTGCCGGTCCTCGAAGGCTCAATCGAGCGGTTTATCGCCGAGCGCGACCCGGGCGACCAATCGGGCTCTGCCGGCTGACAGGACGGGCCTCCCGGGCGCTTCGAGGAGATTCGCCAGCTCCGCCGGGCAGACGGTCAGCAGCGACTGGCGGTGTCGGCGATCGCGCCGGCGCTCTGCCATGTTCTCCTGGATGATGGCCTCGGCGGGGCTGGGTCGGTCGGCCAGCCGATATCGCGCCCAACGGGCCCGCACCGCCGGCTCGGCGAGCCGGGGGCAAACCTCCGCCTCGAGAATCGTCCTCACCTGGCGCCAACGCCAAGAGGTGTACAGGTTCTCGTTGTAGCTCTCGTCGAGGCGCGGGTTGACGTACTCCCGGATGTCCACCGGCCGGACCAGCCGCCAGCTGCCGTCGACGAGCTGCAGATGGGCCGGCTGAGCCTCACACAGGTCCCGCGCCAGCCTCATCCCCTGGTAGTTCGCCTCGAGATCGGCGTACGACAGGATGCCGTCAATCATGCCGCCGACGAAGTAGCGCTCGATCGTCAGGCCCCAGAGAACGGTCCGGCGCACCGCCTCCTGCTCGTCGTAGCCCCGCCGCCGGGCACGCCGATAGCGGTTGTAGTAGCGCCGCCCGAAGCCGAAGATGTGGTTCACCTTGTCGATGCCGAGATGCACACCGTCGATCCGGATCGTGCGCGACATCGGCATGAAGAAGGGAAAGGCCGGACCGCGAAAGAGGCTGCCTCGCAGATAGCCGAAGTAGCCCACCTCGGCGCCCGGGTAGCGATCGATGCTCGGATGCTCGTCCAGGTAGTGGCGCAGCCTGGACCGCAGAAGCCCATGGAACAGGTAGCGGTAGATGCGCGGCGGCAGATCGCCGCACTCGAGCCGTTCCGGGTGCTTCAGCCCGGAGAGCACCGTTACGATGCCGCTGTTGAGGTAGCCGTTGAGCTCGTCCGTCGAATCGTCCAGCGACGCGGTCCAGGCGATGTACTGGTCGGTCTCGCCGGCGCCGGCCGGCAGCGCGATCGCCGTCAGGATCGCCAGAGCGAGCAGAGTGCGGTATCGCCGACGCATCGTGCCCTTCGCCGGGGCGGACTGCGGTCGGTATCACCGGTCGCGCCCGCCCCCTCGATCACTACGTCCGGGCCTCGGTTCCGGAGCTGATTATCGCACGCCGGCGCGTCGGGCGGCGCAGGGCTGGCCTAACCGCTTCGCCGCGGCCGCGATTCCGTGCGCAGGTTCCGGTACTTCTCGGGCCTCGCGGCCGGCGCGCTCGCCTTCGCCGCTGCGATCGGCCGGCGCTCGGCCGCCCCGCCGCGCGCGGCGGGCTTCTCGAAGACCAGGAAGTGCTGCTGTGGCAGCAACCCGCGGTTCTCGACGAAG
>CALZJC010000060.1:2451-18729 GCA_945787525.1 Thermoanaerobaculia bacterium
CGCGCCGGGCCTGCCGCTCGGTCATCTTGTGCAGCGGCTTGATCGGCACCCGCGGATCCTCGCCACGGTACTCGACCAGGAAGACGCGGCCGCCCGGCCTGAGCGCCAGGACGAGCGCCGTCATCATCTCGCGCGGGAAGGAGAACTCGTGGTAGGCGTCGACCATCAGGGCGGCATCCAGGACGCCGGGCGGCAGCCCGGGATCTCGCTCGCCGCCCAGGACCGTCTCGACGTTGCCGACCCCGGCTTCGCTCCGGCGCCGGTCGATCAGCTCCAGCATCTCGGGCTGGATGTCCACCGCCAGGACTCTGCCCTGCGGCACCAGCGGAGCGATGCGAAACGTGAAGTAGCCGCTGCCGGCACCGATGTCGGCTACCACCGCATCGGGCGCCAGCTCCATGCTCTCGACCACCAGGTCCGTCCGCTCCTCCTGCTCCCGGGCGGAGCGCTCGAGCCAGCCGACACCCTGATGGCCCATGACGAAGGAGATCTCCCGCCCCATGTAGACCTTGCCCGTACCGTCCCGGCTGGGGCGCCGCATGGAGTAGGGGCCGCCGTCCGCGGACCAGCCGTCTGCCGGCAGGCCCAAAACGGCCAGCAGGGAGAGCGAGAGCGCCAAGACGAAGAGAGCGCTGAGCCGGCGCATGCGGTGGACTTCGGTCATCGTCGGCAGAACGGATGCAGTACCCGCGCGACCTACCGGCGCCGCGACACGGTCCGCAACGCATCCGGAGCTCGGTCCCAGACGAACGATTGAATTGATCCGCACCAATCGACGGTCCGACCTCAGGGAGTGACAGCATGCGCTACCGTCCGTCCGTCTCGAAACTCGCCTGCCTGGCGCTGATCGTTCTCGTCCCGGGTCTCACGGCGCCGGACGTCGCGAGCGGCGACGAGGCGACGCCAGAGGCGCGATCCTGGAATCAGTGGCGCGGGCCGAATCGGGACGGCCAGATCGACGGCGATGCCTGGCCCGAGAACCTCGACGGTCTCGAGAGGATCTGGCGCGTCGACCTGGGCAGAGGCTACGCCAGTCCCATCGTCGACGGCGATCGTGTCTACGTCGCCGAGACGCTGGGTGGCCAGGAGGAGTCGGTTCGCGCTCTCGCCAGAAGCGACGGCAGCGAGCTCTGGCGGGTCTCCTGGGCGGCCGAGGGCAAGGTCCCCTTCTTCGCCGCGTCCAACGGCGACTGGATCCGCGCCACACCGAGCCACGACGGCGAGGCCATCTATGTCGGCGGCATGGAGGAGGTACTGGTCAAGCTCGCCGCCGACAGCGGCGAGGAGCTCTGGCGCATCGACTTCCCCGCCCGCTTCGACACCAGGGTGCCCGATTTCGGCTTCGTCAGCTCACCCCTGATCGACGGCGACGATCTCTACGTCCAGGCCGCCAACTCGCTCGTCAAGCTCGACAAGACCACCGGTGAGACCGTCTGGCGGGCGCTCGAGAACGACGGCAACATCATGCGCAGCGGCGCCTTCTCGTCGCCGGTGCTCGCCACCCTGGCGGGCCGCCGCCAACTCGTCGTGCAGACCCGCGAGCGGCTCAACGGGCTCGACCCTGCGACCGGCGAGCTGCTCTGGTTTCAGCCGGTACCCAGCTTCCGGGGCATGAACATCCTGACGCCCACCGTCGACGGCGACCGCATCCTGACCAGCAGCTATCGCCACAACACCTTTCTCTACGACGTCGCCGAGGGTCCCGAAGGCCTCGCCGCGAGCCTGCTGTGGAGCCACAAGAGCCACGGCTATATGTCGAGCCCGGTGATCGTCGACGGCCATGCCTACCTGCACCTGGGCAGCGGACGGCTGATCTGCCTCGACCTGGACAGCGGCGTCGAGCGCTGGGTCTCCGAGCCGTTGGGCAAGTACTGGAGCATGATCGTCCAGGGAAAGAAGCTGCTGGCCCTCAACGACCTCGGCGAGCTCTACCTGATCGCCGCCAACCCCGAGCGGCTCGAGATCCTGGATCGGCGCGAGATCGCCGACAGCTCCACCTGGGCCCACCTCGCGGTGCTCGGCGACGGGCTGGTCGTGCGCGATCTCGAAGGCGTGTCGACGTACCGCTGGACGGGATCGGCCGGGGCGCCCGCTCCCGCGAAGGCGGTTGCCGCGGGCGCCCGTTGATCCGGGCGCGTGCCGGCCTGCGCTGAGCGAGACGTGCCGAGCGGCACGGGAACCACCCGCAGAGACGGGGCAAGAGCCGACCCGTTGTGGCGGCCCGGCCGGCTGTCCCAGCGGCTAGAGTCTCAAGTGAGGAGGGCCCCGCGATGTGCCGCTACGCCGCCTATCTCGGTCCGCCGCTGATCCTAAGCGAGTTGATCTACAAGCCCACCAACAGCCTTGTGCACCAGGCCAAGGAGGCGATGCAGTCGAGCACCCGGATCAACGCCGACGGCTTCGGCGTCGCCTGGTACACGCCGGAGATCTCCCCCGAGCCGGCGGTGTTCAAGGACACCAGCCCGCTGTGGAACAACCGCAACCTGGGCTCCATCGCCGACAAGATCCGCGCCAACTGCCTGGTCGCCCACATACGCTCGGCACTGTCCTACGACCCGGTCATGCGCGAGAACTGCCATCCGTTCCAGCGCGGCCGGCTGCTCTGGATGCACAACGGCGACATCCCCGGCCGCGCCCGTCTGAGCCGTCAGGTCGCCCTGGCGGCCGACGACACGCTGCTGGCCCAGATCCGCGGCAACACCGACACGGAGTGGGCGTTCACCCTGTTTCTGACCAACCTGACGGGATGGCCCGAGGAGCGGCCGACACTCGAAACACTGGCCGCGGCGATGCGCGAGACCCTGTCCCAGATCACCGGCTGGCACCGCGAGGCGGCCGACGAGCGGCAGCTGGAGATGAACTTCTGCGTCACCGACGGCAGGGTTCTGGTCGCCTCACGCTTCGCCGTCGGCAAGGAGCCCGGGCCTACCCTGCACTGGTACCATTCAGCCGAGGGCAGCGCTCGGCCGGCGGCCTGCATCGCCTCGGAGCCCCTGTTCGAGGGACAGGAGTGGCAAGCCGCCAGCGACGGCGACCTGCTGCTGGTCGACAAGAACCGTGACGTCGAACTGCGGCGCCTCTAGCCTGACCCTCTCACCGATCGGCGTCGCGAAACGTCGGCATCGCCGTGGTGCCGGACAGCCTCTCGCCGAGGACGGCGGCACCCCGAAGGGCGCGCGCCAACCGGTGGCCGGCCGCCGCAGGGATCGCGGCCGATGCGGGTTCCTAGGACAGAGAAACTACCGCGCTCACTCGGCCGCGGGGGAACCCCGCAAGCAGTTTCTCCGTCCCGGTCGGTAGGTAGCGCACTCCACAGAGCTCCGGCAACGATGCCGAGTAGACTGCTACGAGACACCCGACACGGACCTTCGAGCAAGGAGGGGGGAAGATGAGTCGCAAGCGAGGCTACCGGCCCGGTTTCTCCGGACCGGCCCTGCCCTTATCGGACCGCACCCGCAGGCGGATCGCCCGCAGCCGACCGTGGCTCTCCTCGGCGGTGGTCGGCGCGCTGCCCGACCGGATTGCACGCCGGCGGCCGGCCAAGGCCGCCACGGGGCCCGCGGCGGAATCCAAGGCCGGCGCCAAGGCGGCCAAGAAGACCAAGATCCCGCGCAATCAGAGGCTGATCCAGCGCGCCACCATGGGCTGGACCTGGGCCGAGCAACAGAGCGTCGACGAATTGGGCTACACGGGCTGGCTCGACCGCCAGCTGGCCTACGAGACGATCGATGACGGCGGCATCGAGGACGCCCTGGCGCAGGCGCCCGATCATCGAGCTGATCCTGGCCGCCATCTACCGGGCGCTCTACAGCCCGCGCCAGCTGTTCGAGCGGATGACGATCTTCTGGACCGATCACTTCAACATCCACATCTTCAGCGACCTGGCGTTCCTGCTCAAGCCGACCGACGACCGCGAGGTGGTGCGAGCCCACGCCATGGGCAGCTTCCCCGAGCTGCTCTCGGCCAGCGCCCACAGCCCGGCGATGCTGAGCTATCTGACCAACGACTCGAACGTCAAGGGGGCGCCCAACGAGAACTACGCCCGTGAGCTGATGGAGCTGCACACGCTGGGCGCCGACAACGGCTACACCGAGAACGACGTCAAGGAGGTCGCCCGCTGCTTCACCGGTTGGGCCTATCAGGGCCTGCGCGCCGGCAGTTCGGTGGGACGTTTCTCCTTCAACGCCGGCCAGCACGACAACGGCGAGAAGCGGGTCCTGGGCCGAACGATCGCGGCCGGTGGCGGAGTCTCGGACGGCGAGCGCGTGCTCGAGATTCTCGCCGGCCACCCCAACACCGCGCGCTTCATAGCCGAGAAGCTGTTGCGCTACTTCTGGCGCTACGAGCCCCGGCCTTCGGCCATCAGCAAGGTGGCAAACGTCTACATGTCCACCGGCGGCGACCTCAGGGCGATGCTGCGCAGCGTGCTGCACAAGAGCCGTGTGGGCAGCGCCAAACCCAAGCTCAAGCGACCGCTGCACCTGATGGTCTCGGCGATGCGGGCCCTGTCCGCCGAGCTCGAGAATCCCCGTTACCTCATCGAACAGCTCCTCATCACCGGCCATCTGCCGTTCGACTGGCCGCCGCCCAACGGCTATCCCGACAGCGAAGGCTACTGGTCGGGTCTCGTCCTGCCGCGCTGGAACTTCGCTTCCACCCTCCCGCGGCGGGAGCGCTCGGGCATCCGGACCGATATCTCCCTTCTCGACCCGGCCCACTCGGTCGCCAGGCTGGTCGACACGATGGACGCGGTGCTCTTCAACGGCACCATGTCGGCGGAGACCGCCACCGAGCTGACCCGCTTTCTCGAGAGCGGCAACGTGAACAAGCCCCGCATCCGCGACGCCATCGGCCTGGCCGTCGGCTCGCCCCAATTCCAACAGTACTGATCAGGAGTGCTGAGATGAGCGATCACGACTGCAAGGGCTGCAAGGAGTACGAAGGGCTGACGCGGCGCAACTTCGTCGGGCTGACCGCCGGGCTTGCCGCGGCCGTCGCGGTCCCGGGCTGGCTGCCCCGGGTCGTCTACGCGGCGAGCGAAAGCAGCTCTCGCGACGTCATCGTGTCGATCTTCCTGCGCGGCGGCGCGGACGCGCTGACTCTCTGCCCGCCCCACGGCGAGGCGGCCTACTACGACCTGCGGCCGGGACTGGCCATTGCGCGACCGGATTCGTCGGCGGCCGCCAACGCCCGGGCGATCGACCTCGACGGCTTCTTTGGCTTACCGCAGGCGATGCGGGGTCTCAAGGACGCCTTCGAGGACGGCTACCTGGCCATCTGCCACGCCACCGGGGTGAAGAACAGCTCACGCTCGCACTTCGACGCCATGCGATTCATGGAGGTCGGCCAGGGCGGCGCGCCGGCCAGCCTGCAGACCGGCTGGCTG
The DNA here is from genome assembly GCA_945787525.1 of Thermoanaerobaculia bacterium. Classification (GTDB taxonomy): domain Bacteria; phylum Acidobacteriota; class Thermoanaerobaculia; order Multivoradales; family JAHEKO01; genus CALZJC01. The sequence goes on from CALZJC010000060.1 coordinate 7,838, forward strand.
GGCCGCCACCTGCAAGCGACGGCGCCGAGCCTCAAAGACGGCATCCTGCGCGCCGTCGGCATCGGCTTCGGGCTGCAGCGCACTCTGGTCGGGGCGCCGCAGGCGTTGCCGATCGCCGATCTCGCCAATTTCGGCCTGGCGGGGCCCAGCGGCTCACGGACCCGCAGACAGGACGCGCTGGCCGAGATGTACGCCGCCTTCGACGATCCCCTGAAGAGCTCCGCCGCCACCACCTTCCGCACCATCGACGTGCTGAAGAAGATCGGCTTCGCCGGCTACAGGCCCAGCGGGGGCGCGGTCTATCCGGAGGACGAGTTCGGCTACTCGCTCCGGTCCGCAGCGGCGCTGATCAGGGCCGAGGTGGGTGTCGAGGCGGTGGCCATCGACCTGGGCGGCTGGGACACGCACGACTTCCAGGGCCCGGTGGACGGCCACATGGCCTACCTCATGGAGAGCCTGGCGAACGGATTGGGCGCCTTCTATCGCGACCTGTTCGCCGCCAACTGCCGGCGGTTCGTCGCCGTCACCATGTCCGAGTTCGGCCGCGTCGCCTTCGAGAACGGCTCGGCCGGCACCGACCACGGGACCGGCGGCCTGATGATGGCGCTGGGCGGCGCGGTGCGCGGCGGTCAGGTGCTGGGCAGCTGGCCGGGGCTCGAGCGCGAGCAGCTGGTCGACCGGCAGGACCTGGAGGTGACCACCGACTACCGCGACGTGCTGTGGGAGATCCTCGACCAGCGCCTGCAGAGCCCCAGCGCCAAGCAGGTGTTCCTCGACGGCGGTTACAGGCCGCAGGCGGTCGGCCTGATCTAGCTTCCCTTCTCAGCAATCGTCTGCGAAACGCCGTGTCAGCCGGAATCTGCGGGGTTACGCTCCGGTCGGGCATCCTCACTGTGCTTCGAGCGCGCCTGCGGTGCCCTCGGTCGCCCGAAGCCCATGCCCTTCGCTGGCGCGGCCATCCTCCCGGCGGCTCTCGCCGGCGGGTGCCGCGCGGTGTGCGATACTCATCGGACGCCCGAAGGACAGTTCTTCCCCATAGGAGAGAAGAGATGAGAGCCTCTCTTGCCTTGCTCGCGGTGCTCCTTCTGACCCCTCAAGCAGCGCTCGCGGTGATCAGCTTCACCCAGCTCGATGACGACGTCTTCTCGGTCAGCCACCGGGTCAAGATCATCGGCAGCCGTGGCAAGGCGACCAGGTTGGTCTACACCAAGGCCGCCTCGTTGTGCATCGCCGCCGGATACTCGCACTACAAGGTGCTGAATCAGGAATCCGAGGCGAGTCAACACGACGATTCGGCGAACGCCAGCGTGCGCGTGAAGTACTTCCAGCAGGATGGGGACGACCGGATAGGCTGCGACAAGAGCGCCGACCCCAACTACGTGGCGGAAGCGAGCGCCAAGCTCCGTCAGCGAGGCTACACGCCACCGCCACCCATGGCGCGGCCCGTCGCGGCCGCGGCCCCGGGATCCGCCCCTGCGGCGGAGCCCGGAACCCCGGCGGGAAGCTGCACCCTCGAGCAGATTGCGGCGATGGCGCGAGCGGGGCTTACGGACCAGAAGATCCGCGCCGCCTGCCGATGAAGACGACACGTAGACGATTCGTCAAGACCGCAGGGGTGGGCGCCGTGGGCGCGGCTCTCGCGCCTCGGCTGGCCTTCGGCGGCGCACCGGCAGTGAGCACCGGCCGCGGCTACGACGTGGCGGTCATCGGCGCCGGCGTCTTCGGCTCCTGGATCGCCCTCCAGCTCCAGCGCTCCGGCCGGCGGGTCGCCCTGATCGACGGCTACGGGCCCGCCAACGCCCGTTCCAGCTCCGGCGGCCAGACCCGGGTGATCCGCATGGGCTACGGCGACAAGGAGATCTACAGCCGCTGGTCGCTGCGCTCGCTCGATCTGTGGAAGGAGCTGCTGGTCGAATCGGCTCGCACGGTGTTCTTCCAGAAGACCGGGGTGCTGTGGATGGCCCGCGGCATGGACCCGCTGACGGTCAAGACGCTCAAGACGCTCGAGCAGCTCGACGTGCCGCACGAGCGCCTCGGACGCCCCGAGCTGGTCGCCCGCTGGCCGCAGATCGACCCCGGCCCGATCACCTGGGCGATCCACGAGCCCGAGAGCGGCTTCATGATGGCGTTCCACGCGGTCCAGGCGACGGCGCTGCGGGCCGAGGCGATGGGGGCCGAGTACCTGGCCGCGCGCATCGCTCCACCGGCGGCGACCGGCAACCGGCTCGACGCCCTGGCCACCACCCGGGGCGACAAGGTGAGCGCCGGCAGCTACATCTTCGCCTGCGGTCCGTGGCTACCCAGGCTCTTTCCGGAGCTCCTCGGCGACCGGTTCTTCGTCACCCGCCAGGAGGTCTTCTATCTCGGCCCGCCGGCCGGCGATGAGCGCTTCCAGGTCGGGGCGATGCCCGTCTGGGCGGATTTCGGCGAGCAGATCTACGGCCTGCCCGACTTCAAGGGGCGCGGCTTCAAGATCGCCCCCGACCGCCACGGCCCGCCGATCGACCCCGACTCGCACGAGCGGGTCGTCACCGCCGAGAGCACCGCCCGAGTCCTCGAGTACGCGGCGCGCCGCTTCCCCGCTCTGGCGGGCTCACCGGTCGTCAACAGCGAGGTCTGCCAGTACACCAACACGTCCAACGGCGACTTCCTGATCGACCGCCATCCCGAGATTGAGAACGTCTGGCTGGTCGGCGGCGGCTCGGGGCACGGCTTCAAGCACGGGCCGGCCATCGGCGAGTACGTGACCGCCCGGATCGACGGAGGTGAGGTCGATCCCCGCTTCTCCCTGGCGTCGAAGGAAACCGTCCAGAGCCGCGCGGTCTACTGACGCCGCCCGACCGCGGTCCGCCTATCCTGACGAGCCAGCTAGCTAGAAGCTGTAGATCGTCGACAGCGAGGCGGTATCGACGGCGTCCGAGAGGTCGAAACCGAGATCCACCTGAAACCGCTTGAAGACCATCCCGAGCCCGGCCGCCAGGTGGATCTCGTCCTCTCCGGGCAGGACCAGGGCCCGCTGTACATAGCCGCTGCCGCGGTACCCGATCCGGTGGTCCGGGTCGAGCCAGGCACCGAGCCTCAGAGCCACCACCGGGGTCGACTGGAAGAACACATACTCGGCACCGGCGTGGATCTCGTCGCCGTCGCCGAGCACGAGCTCGGGGTCCGCGGCTGTCAGCAGCGAGGAGTAGCCGACCCGATCCCATTCGAAGGCCAGCGTGAGGCGACCGTCGCGGGATCGGAACGACGTTCCCAGACCGAACACGCTCGGCATCTTCAGGTCGCCGGTGCCTGCCAGGGTGACGGTTGCTGCCGGGGCCTCCCAGTGCATCGGGCCGGCGCGCTCCTCGATCGAGCCCCGCACTTTCGGCCCCTGCCGGTAGACCGCGCCCAGGTTCCACCGCTCGGAGACCCGCCAGAGCAGGCCGGCCAGGACCCCCCAACCGGTGTCCTCGGACTCCAGTGTCCAATCGGTCACCAGCAGGTCCGCAGCGAAGAAGCTGTGGGCGCTCCACCAGTCCTCGGCCTGTGGGTCGGTCTCATCGTAGATCGAGAACGACTCCAGACGCACCGACAGGTCGGTCTCGAAGTAGCTGACGCCGAGCCCAACGCTGAGATCGTCGTTCAACCGGTAGGCCCCGGAGAGGCCATAGCTGGCGATCTCGAAGTCCATCGCCCGACGGTAGTCGTAGGACCTGGCGCGGCTGCCGGGGAACCCCGGCCAGGGACCAAAGAAGAGCGCCACGGTCTCGCCGGCGAACTCGTAGTTGGCCGCCTGATGGCGATAGAAAGCGAACGACCAGTCGCCCCGCGGATAGACCAGAGAGAGAAAGGAAACGCCGCCGAGGTCGACCGTCGATTCGCCGACCTGTAATCCCGGCGTGACGTCGAGCCCCTGGCCGGTAGCCGGGCCAAAACCCCTGCCGCCCTCGACATTCGGTGTCGCGTAGGCCCACGATCTCCCCTCGATCGACACTTCGGGCTCGACCAGATTCACCAGCCCCGCCGGGTTGGCAAAGGCGGCCGTGGCATCATCCGCCAGGGCGACGAAGGCGCCACCGAACCCCATGCTCCGGGCACCTGGGTTGGAGAAGCTGAACTGGGCCAGCGGCGGCGCTTCCTCCTGGGCAACGCCGGCGCCGGCGACGAGGATCAGCGCCAGAAAGAGCAAGGGACAAAACGTCTTGGGCGGCACGCGGAACCTCCTGGCGCCTCGCGGGGTGCTCCTGAGAAGGCTCGCCGATCGGCTCGAGAACGCCTATACCCGAAAGGGTAGGCGACCGCTCACCGCCGGACGGCAGATCGCTATACTCGCCCGGGAGGCCAAGCGTGAGGGTTCTCGTCAGGCTCTCGGGCAACGGTGCCCTGCTTGCCTGCCTGGTCGCCGCCGGCAGCGGCTGCCAGAGCGGCATCCCAACCACGGCCGAGCGTGTCGCCCCCGGGTACATCCTGCTGTCGCCGCTCCTGTCGACTACCACCTACCTGGTCGACAAACGGGGTCGGGTCGTCCACACCTGGGAGAGCGACCTGCAACCGGCGATCTCGGTCTATCTGCTCGCCAACGGCAACCTGCTGCGCGCCGCCAAGGCGACCGGCCACCCGCTCTTCCCCATGGGATACGGCGGACGGCTGCAGGAGCTGGACTGGGAAGGAGAGCTCCTCTGGGAGTGGGCCGTGCCCGCGGCCAACAGCCTCCAGCATCACGACATCGAGCCACTGGCCAACGGCAACGTGCTGCTCATCGCATGGGAGGCCTAGACCCGCGGCGCGGGGTTCCGGGCCGGCCGGCAACCGCGCCGCGTCGGCCCGGCCGGCCTGTGGCCCGACTGCGTCCTCGAGGTCCGCCCGGAGCGCCCCGCCGGCGGAGAAATCGTCTGGAAATGGTGCCTCTGGGACCATCTGATCCAGGACCACGACGCCAGCCGCGAGAACTACGGCGTCCCAGCAGAGCACCCGGAGCTGGTCGACCTCAACGGCGACCGCCGGCCGCTTCGGATGACCGATGAGCTCCTGCGACGGCTCAAGGCGCTGGGCTATGTCGGCGGCGATCCCGGCCCGGCCGACTTCAAGGCCGATCTGTTGCACACCAACTCCATCGCCTACAACCCGCGGCTCGACCAGATCCTCCTCAGCGTGCCCAATCTCAACGAGGTGTGGATCATCGACCACGGCACCACGACCGAGGAAGCGGCCGGCCACCGGGGCGGCAGGGCCGATAGGGGCGGAGATCTGCTCTACCGCTGGGGCAACCCCGAAACGTACCGCCGGGGGACGGCGGCCGACCAGCAGCTCTTCGCCCAGCACGACGCCCAGTGGGTCCCCGAAGGCCATCCGGGCGCCGGCAACATCACCATCTTCAACAACGGCTCGAAGAGGCGCCGACCCTACTCCTCGGTCGTCGAGATCGCGCCGCGTCCCGACGCAGCCGGCGGCTACGCGATCACGGCGGACCGCCCCTACGGCCCTTCGCGACCCGGGTGGGAGTACACCGCCTCGGCAAAGCGCCGCTTCTTCGCCCGCTTCATCTCCGGCACCCACCGCCTGGCCAACGGCAACACGCTCGTGACCTCCGGGCCAAGAGGCCGACTCTTCGAGGTAAGCGCCGCCGGCGAGACCGTCTGGGAGTACCAGAACCCCTACTCGGGGGATGCGCCCAACCCCGCCGGCGATCCACCCTACTCGGTCTTCCGCGCCACCCAGATCCCGCCCCAGCACCCCGGGCTGACCGGGCGTCGGCTCGAGCCACTGGAGCCACAACCCACCCGGTGGGACGAGAGACGAGGTCGTGGCTGACCGCCGCGCACCCTGCTCGGGCTTCTTATGTGGGAGGATAAGCTCGGCGGGAGGCGGGCAATGCTCGAAGTACCGATAAACAAGGGAATTCCGGCGCCCGACCCGGCCAAGCCGGGGGCCGACAGGGAGTTCGGTACGCATGTCGATACCGGCCGGCACGGCCTGCTGCGCCGCTTTCTCACCACCAGCCGCCACGCCTGGGGGCTGGCACTGGGCGCGCTGGTAGCCCACGTTCGCGGTCTGCCCAAGAGCGACCGCTGGCGGATCCGCTATCTGCTGTTGCGCATGCTGCTGGCGGTGGTCGCGCTGCCGGTGAACCGAGAGCTCAAGCGCCAACCGTTCCAGGTTCAGCTGCGGCGGCGCCTCGAACGCCTCGGGCCAACGTATATCAAGTTCGGCCAGATCCTGAGCTCGCGCGAGGATCTGCTGCCCAGGCACGTCACCGACGAGCTCAAGCACCTGCTCGACAAACTGCCGGCAGTGCCCTACCCGGCATTCTTCGAGCTGGTCACCCGCCACCTCGGCCGGCCGGTCGACGAGGTCTTCGCCCACATCCGTACCCGACCGCTGGGCTCGGCCTCGATCGGCCAGACCCATCTGGCCGCCCTGCACTCCGGCGAACAGGTCGTCATCAAGGTGGTCAAACCGGGGATCCGCAAGACCCTCAAGCGGGACACGGTGCTGCTCAAGATACTCGGCGGGATGCTCCAGCTGCTGCTGCCCCGCTATCAGCCGCGCCGGGTGATCGCCGAGTTCTGCGAGTACACGCTGCGCGAGGTCGATCTGTCGCGCGAGGCCGACAACGCCGAGACCTTCGCTGCCAGCTTCGAGGGCCAACCCGACATCGTCTTCCCGCGCATCTACCGCGAGTTCTCCAGCGAGGGGCTGCTGTGCATGGAGTACCTCGACGGCGTCCAGCCGACGGGTGCCAAGGCGGCGGCGTTGCGGCCGGAAGACCGGGCGCGACTCGTCGAGCTGGGCGCCGAGGCGATCGTCTCGATGCTCTATCGCGACGGCTTCTTCCATGCCGATCTGCACCCCGCCAATCTGGTGATCTTGCCGGGGCCCAGGTGCGGCTTCATCGATCTCGGCATGGTCGGCCGCTTCGACTCGGACCTCAAGCACACCCTGCTCTACTACTTCTACAGCCTGATCGCCGGCGAGCACGAGAACGCCGCCAACTACCTGGCGCTGATCGCCGAGACCGGCCCCGGCTCGGACCCGGTCGGCTTCCGGCGCGACGTCGAGGAGGTCTGCCGGCACTGGTCGCACCGGGCGCGATTCAAACAGGCGTCGCTGGCCGAGCTGATCATGCAATCGGTCAGCAAGGGCGCCCGGCACCGGATGTACTTCCCGGTCGAGATGGTGCTGATGGTCAAAGCGATCGTCACGTTCGAGGCCGTCGGCAGGCTGCTGCAGGCCGATTTCGACGTCACCACCGTCACCCGCAAGTACATGAACCGGATTCTGCTCGAGCGCTTCGGCCCAAAGCGCCTCTCCCGGGAAAGCCTGACGGCGCTTCCCGAGCTGGTGGACACCCTGGCCAAGACCCCCCGTCTGGTCAGCGAGGGCCTGCGGCTGATGGAACAGGCGACAAAACAACCTGCCGAGAACCCCTTTGCCGGCCTGCGCGCGACGCTGCTGGGTGGGTTCTGCCTGGTGGCCGGAGCGATCCTGGCCGGCACCGGCGGACCCGTCTGGTTGTGGGTGGCGCTGCTGGTAGCGGGTATCCTTCTACCGCTGCGCCGCGGCCGCTAGGGCGAGCCGGCCGGCGGCGGACACCCTCGACGCCCAACCTGCCGGGCCGCGGCCCGCGAGTGCGAAGTGTTAGAAGCGACGCTCTACAACCCCGAATTCTGGAAGCACCTGAGCATCCCGTTCGTCGCCGGCATCATCGGCTGGGCGACAAACTGGGTGGCGATCAAGCTCACCTTCAAGCCGCTCGAGTTCGTCGGTGTTCGGCCGGTGCTGGGCTGGCAGGGCATCATCCCGTCCAAGGCCGGCAAGATGGCCGAGATCTTCGTCGACAAGACGATGTTCCGGCTCGGCACCCTGAAAGAGCTCTTCCTGTCGATGGAGCCCGAGCTGATCAGCGGCCACATCTCCCGGGTGATGGACGGCCGGATGGAGGCCTACACCGACGAGATCCTCTACCTCCGCCACCCGCGGGTCTGGCGGCTGCTGCCGAGACCGGTCAAAGAAAGCGTCTACGAGCGGGTGCGCCAGGAGATGCCGAAGCTGGTCGAACGCCTGATGGCGAACGCCGCCGACGAGATCGAGGATCTGATCGACTTCAAGCACATGCTGGTCACCCGTCTGGAGGGTGACAAGGTCCTGCTCAACCGGCTGTTCCTCGAGGCCGGCTCCGAGGAGTTCAAGTTCATCGTGCGTTCGGGGCTGTACTTCGGCTTTCTCTTCGGGCTGATCCAGCTGACGGTGTGGATCTTCTACAAGTCGTGGTGGGTGCTGCCGGCGTTCGGCATCTTCGTCGGCTACGCCACGAACTGGCTGGCCATCAACATGATCTTCCGGCCGCTGCACCCCAGGCGCGTCTGGCGCTGGACGATCCAGGGGCTCTTCCTGCGCCGCCAGCGCGAGGTCGCGGCGGTCTGGTGCAAGCTGGTGTCGACCGAGATCATCACCTTGCAGCACATCATCTACGCCATGCTCTACGGCGCCCGGGCGGAACGGGCGAAAGAGCTGATCAAGCGCCACATCCGGCCGGTGGCCGATCGGGTGATCGAGACCTACAGGCCGGCGGCGCAGGTGGTGGTCGCCGACGAGACCCTGGACGAGATCCGCGACTCGGTGGGCGAGAAGGCGGTGGCCGTGTCCACCGACCCGTTCGACCACTGGCCGTTCAACCGCGACCGCGCGAAGCGCGCCGAAGAGCTGCTGCGAGAGCGCATGGAGAGTCTGCCGCCGCGAGAGTTTCAGGACCTCCTGCGGCCCTGCTTCGAAGAGGACGAGATGAAGCTGATCCTGACCGGCGCATTCCTGGGCCTGCTCGCCGGGATCGGGCAGCTGGTGTTCGTCTTCGGCGGGGTCTAGGGGGCCAGAACAGTCACATGCGCTGCGCCCCGAAACCGGGTTAGAATCCCCCGCTGCGCCTGTCCAGCGGGCACCCCCCGTTCCTCCTTCGGCTTCTCAGACCGTCCCGATCAATCGTCGCATTCACCTGGAGTACACCATGGAGATGGGTATCCTCGGCTTTGCCAAAGCCGGCAAGACGACTCTGTTCAATCTGCTGACCGCCTCACAACGCGAGACCGGCAAGTTCGCCGCGCCGGGCAGGGCCAACGTCGGCGTCGCCACGGTGCCCGATCCGCGGCTCGAGCAGCTCAGGGAGCTCTACCAGCCGCGCCGCTACACGCCGGCTACGGTCTCCTTTGTGGACATCCCGGGGATCCGCATCGGCGAATCCGCCGAGAGCCTCGATCTGACCCGGTTGCGCGACGCCGATGCCCTGATGCACGTGGTGCGCGCCTTCGAGGACGACGAGATCCCTCATCCCGACGGCGGCGTCGATCCGGCGCGGGACATCGAGCACCTCGATCTGGAGCTGATCGTCGCCGACATGGATCTCGTCGGCCGGCGCCTCGAGCGTCTCGACAAGACCCGCAAGAGGGGCCTGAGCCGCGTCGAGGAGTTCGAGTGGCGCCTGCTGGCCGAAACGGTCCTGCCGGCCCTCGAGGACGAGACGCCGATCCGCGAGCTCGGGCTCGACACCGACCAGGAGAAGCGGCTACGCGGCTTCCAGCTGCTCTCGGCCAAGCCGCTGGTCATCGTGCTGAACGTCGGCGAGGACCGCCTGGCGGAAGCCGAGCCCGCGGCCATGGGCATTCGCGACGGCGTCCCCGCCATCGTCGTCAGCGCCCCCATCGAAGAGGAGATCTCGCTGCTCGATCGTGCCGAGCAGAGCGAGTTCCTCGCCGAGCTGGGCCTCAGCGAGCCGAGCGTCGACCGCGTCATCCGGGCAAGCTACGAGATCCTCGGCCTGATCTCCTTCTTCACCGTCGGCGAGGACGAGGTGCGAGCCTGGACGGTCCGCCGCGGCACCGCCGCCCGGCGGGCCGCCGGAGCGATCCATTCAGACCTCGAGCGCGGCTTCATCCGTGCCGAGGTGGTGCCCTGGCAGGAGCTGATCGAGAGCAAGACCCTCGCAGCGTGCCGGCAGGAAGGCCTGTTGCGGCTCGAGGGCAAGGACTACGTGACCCAGGACGGCGACATCATGCACATCCGCTAGGGCGTCTGATCCTGCGGCCCAGGGCCGCAACCGCTCAGGAGCTCACGAACTCGAACAGGATCGCCTGCTCGCCGTGCCTGGCGATGCGCCTGGCGATCAGCTTGACCAGCTTGTCGCGGCGCGCCATCAGCGCGTCGATCTCGGGAGCGTCGATGTACGGCTCGAGCCGCTCGCTCACCACGGCGGGGTCGAGGGCCTGCAGGTTCTCCCACAGCTGCCGCTCGACCACCTGGATGTCGTCGCGGTCCCTCAGAACCGGCAGCCTCTTGAAAGCACGGGTGTGGTCGACGAACCAGACCTTGCCACGGGGGTCGAGCAGCATGTTGCCCGGATTGCGGTCGAAGTTGTAGATCAGGTTGTCGAACACCGCCATGTTCTGCTTCTGGAACAGCCACAGCTGCTGGAGTCGCTCGTCGATGCCGTCTGCGAGACGCTCATGGATGCCCTGGGCGCTCTCGACCCACAGCTGGAGCGAGCCCTTCTGGCCCCAGAGGGTGCGCAGCGTCGCCGGCGGCACATTGTCGAGGCCCAGGAGCCTGCTCAGCTCATAGGCCACCACCTCGAAGACGTACCAGTCGCGGAAGCCCCGGGCATGCTCCCGCACGTTGTCCATCTTGACGACCTCGACGTCCACCGTGCGGAAGATCGCCCGAGCCGTGACGCCGTCCTTCTCCAGGACGAGCCTGAGGGGCTGGGCCGACGTGTCCGGGATCACCTCGGACCCGATGACCTCGGCGGTCTGGAGAAAGGCGATCGCTTCGGCGTCGCTGCGAAACGGCAGCAGGGTGCCATTCTCGGCCAGCCAGTCGCCCTCCATGTAGAAGGAGGACCGCCTGGGGCTGGATCCCTCCGC
>CALZJC010000061.1 GCA_945787525.1 Thermoanaerobaculia bacterium
AGCGTGATCCAGTAGGGTCCGTCGAGGCTGAGCAGCATGAGGAGCCAGCCCGAGGCGAACAGCGCGGTGGTGGTCAGGAACTGGAACCAGGCCGAGCGATTGCTGGGCCGGGTGTAGGGGGCGAGCAGGCGGGACCAGTACTTGTTCTGGGCGGCTGACGTCGGTTGGTGCAAAACCCTCTCCTCGAGCGGCGGTCAGAAAGTGACCTCGCCGTCGAGCAGGGTCTCCAGCTGATCGGCTCGACTCGGGTCACGTAGCTTGCGCATCGCCGCCGCTTCGATCTGGCGAATGCGCTCGCGCGTCACGTTGAACGATCGCCCGACCTCCTCGAGGGTCCGCTTGGGGTCCTCGCCGATGCCGAAGCGCATACGCACGATCTGCTCCTCGCGCGGCGTCAGGGTCTTGAGCACTTCCGCGGTGTGCTCGCGCAGATTCCCGGACATCGCCGAGTCGAGCGGTGAGACAGCCGCCGGGTCGGCGACAAACTCCTCCAGCCGGGCGTCCTCCTCCTTGCCGACCGGCGCCTGCAGGGAGACCGGGTACTGGGCCGTCTTGAGGACCTCACGCACCCGCGCCGCCGGCAGGTCCATCTGCTCGCCGATCTCTTCCGCGGTCGGCTCACGCCCGAGCTCCTGGAGCAGGGCCGCGCTGGTGCGGACGAGCTTGTTGATGGTCTCCATCATGTGCACCGGGATGCGGATCGTGCGCACCTGGTCTGCCAGGGCGCGGGTCATCGCCTGACGGATCCACCAGTGGGCGTAGGTCGAGAACTTGTAACCCCGCCGGTACTCGAACTTCTCCACGGCCTTCATCAGACCGATGTTGCCTTCCTGGATCAGATCGAGAAACTGAAGCCCCCGATTGGTGTACTTCTTGGCCACCGAGATCACCAGCCGCAGGTTGGCGACGATCAGCTTCTCCTTGGCGCGATCACACTCCGCCTCGCCCCGGCGGATCGTCCGGATGGTGTCCGCCAGCTCCGGCGCGGTGACTCCGCAACGGGCCTCGAGGTCGCGCAGCCGGCGGCGGTATTTGGCGATCCGCCGCCGGTGGAGGGCCTGCAGCTGGGGATTGGATTCTCGATCCAGGGCGAGCCGCGCTCGCCGGATGTCGCGCTCCGGGCCCGCGAACTCCTGGTGGAACTTCTTCAGCGCGTCGATGAGCACGTCGCGCATGCCGAAGGTGTGCCCGAGGGAGCGGATCTCGAGGGAGATCTTGGCCATCGAGCGGTCGATCTCGCGTTCGAGCTGCTGGTGGCGGGCGCCCTGGGCGCGGGTCCGTTGCTGCCGTTTGCGCAACTTGCGGATCTGGCTGTCATGCCGTGTGACCCGCGTGAAGACCGCAAGCTGCTCGGTGATCCGGGCCTCGGCCCGCTCGTCCAGGACAGGCTCCGCGGTCTTGCCGGCCGCCGCCGATCGCGGCACCCGGCCGGCAGCCTTCCGGATCTCCTGATGGCGCAGCAGCTCGCGCAGCAGCTCCGGGTGGGTCGCCAGGGCGACATAGATCTGCCACTCGCCGTGCTCCAGGCTGCGGGCGATCTCCAGCTCGCCGTGCCGATCCAGCAGAGGCGTCGTGCCCATTTCGCGCAGATACATGCGCATCGGGTCCCTGGCCCGGTCGGCGGCACGCGGCGCCGGCGCGGCCTGGCCCTGATGTTCTTCGAACTCGCCCTGTACGACCTCGGCGACGGCCTGGCTGCTGTAGGCTACCGGACCTTGAATCACCGCGATCCGGGAGTCGCTCAGCTCTGCATCGATAGCCTCGGGGCCGCCCGGCAGGTCGTCGGGCAGCATCTCTTCGATCTCTCCCGAGAGCAGATAGCCCTTGCGCCGGCCCAGCTCGATCAGCCGCTTAAACGTTCTGTTGTTCTGAATAGTCATCGGCGTAGAGAATTCACCGCCTGGCCCGATCTGCCGTCGGGCGGTACGAGGTTGGTCGGGATCTACCGGGCCCGGGGGCCACTGGCCGAGCCCAGGGGGACTCACTATACCGCGGGCTGGCGCTTTTTCCTGTCTCTGGCGTTCGGCCGCTCGATCAGCCCTGGTCGCGCAGGTCGGCGAGGCGTGCCTGCTGGCTCTCGTCCAGCAGGTTCTTGATCCGGATGGCCAGCTCCAGGTGGCGGCGTTTGATCTGTGACTCGAGCTCCAGCAGACGGGTTGCGACGGCCAGGGCCGCCCGCTCGTCGACCCGCGGCGCGGCCACCTGGCGCTTGAGCTCTTCGGCGCGCTCGGCGAGCTCCATCTGCGCCGGCAGGAAGTCCGCTTGCGCCTGGGTGACCTCGGCGATGAGGCGGTCGCGTTGTTCCTTCGACAGCGCCACTGCGCTCTGATGCCGCATCACCTCTTCGGGCGTGAACAGGGCGCCTTCGAACGGATCGGACTCGTCGCCGGCGGCAGCCGCTGGGATGACGGGGCCGGCTACGAGGAGCGCGGCGACGGCGAGGTTGGAGAGAACACGGTTCATTGGACTACCTCCTCCAGGTGATCGGGTGCGATGCTCAGGGGCCGGGCGGTGGGCGCCAGATCCCAGCGCGGTTTCGTTTCGAGCCACTCCTGGCCGGGCGTCTCGAGAAGGAAGTCGAGCGGTGCCTGCCACTCCTCGAGAGTGGCGGCCATGGCCATGGCTCGCTCGAGCTCGCGGCGACCCTGCCGGTCGGCGGTCCGCAGGCCGATGGTCATGGCGAGGAGCAGCGCCGCGCCGGCCGCCGCTACCGCGAGGCGGGTCTTGCGAGCCCTCTTCCTCGACCTTTGTTGGTCAGCGGCTCGCGACCAGAGCAGCGCAAACTCCGGCGCCCGCCGACGGATCGGTCGGTGAGCCTCGGTCAGGGCGTCGCGGACGACCTGGCGCTCGTGCCGGTCCTCAGTCATCGCCACCTCGCCGGCCCAGCGCCGCTGACAGGTTTTTCTTGCCCCGGGCGTAGTGAGTGCGGGCAGCTCCCAGTGACACCCGCAGAACCGCCGCCGCCTCGGCCAACGTCAGGTCCTGGTAGAAGACCAGCTCGAGGACCTGTCTCTGACGGCTGCTCAGGCAGGCCAGGGCTCTCAGTATCCTGGACCTGCGCTGTGTTCGAGCTGTGTCGGCCTGGGGATCTGAGGCGCACTCGCGGCGCGGCTCGCTGCGGGCCCAACCGACGAGCAGCGCGTGGCGAAGGCGTCGTCGTCGTCGGCGTTCGAGCGCCGTTGTCCTGACGACCGAGAAGAACCAGGTCTTGAACGAGGAGCGACCGCTGAAGCGGGCTCGCCTCTCGAGGACCTTCAGGTAGGCCGCCTGAAGCACCTCTTCAGCCTCCGGGTAGTTGCCGTGGCAGCAGGCGACGGACCAGGCAAAGCTGGCCGGGTGAAGCTCTTCGAGGCTCTGCTTGACATCCTGGGCCACCATCGGCGCATCGAGTCTAGTGGGGGAGGACTCGGAACCCGTCGGTCAGGGATGAATGCCGGTGGCATGGAGCCGAAAGACGATGTCCGGGATCGAGACGTCGATCTCGGTGCGCACGAAGAGGACTCCGGTCGAGGACGCCGCGTCGTAGGCGCAAAGCCCCGGCCCGAGCCCGGTGCTGTCCGAGGAGCGGATGTCGGCTCGCACGATCGGCTTGCCCGACGCGTCGCGGCGCAAGCGGGGCGGGTCCAGAGACTCCAGCTCCAGGGCCCTGCAGCCGAGGTGGCGCTCGCGCGGCGACAGCCGCTTGGGCGTGACCAGCAGGAGCAGGCTGCCGTCGCGGGCCCGCGCAACGTCCGGTTGGGTGAGAACCTGGCCGCCGAGCGCCAGGGCCTCTCGGCGGCCGGTCAGGCGACCGCGCCAGCTCCAGTCGAGAGCGGTGACGGGTCCCCGGCCGTCGGTCGCGAAGACGCCGAGAAACTCGGCGCCGCGGCGCCGTACTCCGGTTGTCGGATCGATGACCAGGCACTGGGCGACCATGTAGAGGGTCTCATCCAGGCCGTAGAGTGCAGGCTCGGTCCACAGCGTGCAGCGGGTCAGATCGGGATCCAGGGTCGACAGGTCGAGATCGCTCTGCCAGGCCGCCGCGGTGAACGGGGCTCCCAGCTTCGCCTGCTGCCGCCGGCCGAGCCCGGCGGGGCGCGCTGAGCGGGCGAGGCGGAAGTGGATGCTCTGAGGCCGGCGGCCTTCCTTGCCGAACGGCTGGAAGTAGCGCAGGTGCATGCCGAACCACCGCGTGCCCCTGGCGTTGGTCAGCGGCGCCAGGGTCGAGACCTCGTGCACCGACACCCCCAGCCCTGCCGCCGGGGTCGGGTCGAGCTCGCCCTCCGAGCTGGCGAGGCTGCGGTCGAATCTCCAGCTGTCACCTCCATCGCTGCTCGAGGCCAGGTGGATGCTCACCCCGAACTCCGGGCTGGGCCAGGGGTGCACGCTGAGATACGAATAGGAGAGCCAGAGGCGATCGTCCGCCGGGTCCTGGCGGATCGAAGGATCGCCATAGCCGCGAAAAGGGCTCGCCCCGAGGCCGGGGAGTCGGAAGAACGGATCGCCTTCGATCACCACCTCGGGGCAGGACGGGTTGTCGGCGCGACAGTCCATGCGAATCGGCGGGCCCGCGGCCGCGACCGAGACCCAGGAGACGAGCAACACCGTCGTCAGGGTCAGTGCGGCCGGTACCGCCGCGGTGGAGTCGTTCCGCGCCGAGTGGGGTCGTGGTGGGCTGGAGATCATCTGCTCGGTCCTCCAGTGAATTGGTGGGCCGAGGCCGGCCGTTGTATGACACGGCGCGGGAAGGCGGCATGCCGCGGAGTCACTCCGGCGTGAACAGCTTGGCTCGTACCGCCGCCCGATAGGCCGACGGGCTCTGGCGCGTGAGCCGGCGGAAAAGCGTCGCGAAGTGGGCGGCGTCGTCGTAGCCGACGCGGCAGGCAATCTGGGCGATCGGCAGGTTGGTGTTGCGCAGCATTGCCGAAGCCCGGTCGATCCTGACCTCCTGCAGATAGCGAACCGGGGTACGGCCGGTGGCCTCACGGAAGCGCCGATTGAGCGATCGGCGGCTGATCTGCAGCCGGTCCGTCAGCTCTGTGAGGCCGGCGGCGGCGGTGGCGTTCTCGCGCAGCCACTGCTGGGCCTCGGCCATCAGCTCATCGGGCTGGGCGCCGATCTCCCCGTCGAAGTAGCTCTGCTGTGCCGCCGGCCGGCGGATCTCGGGAGAGAACTGGACCTCGACTCCGCGGGCGACTTCGGCGCCGTAGAAACGCTCGATGAGGTGGGTCGTGAGATCGGCGGTGGCGTTGAGGCTGCCGGCGCAGTAGAGGTTGCCGGCCCGCGTGATGAGGTGCTGGCGCTTCAGGTCGACCGCCGGAAAGCGGCGGGCGAAGTCGTCGAGAAACGACCAGTGGGTGGTGGCCGCCCTGCCGTCGAGGAGGCCGGCCTCGGCGAGCAGATAGGCGCCGGTGCTGATGGCGCAGACGAGCGAGTCCTCGGCCGCCAGGCGTCGGAGGGCGGCGAGGGCGTCGGGGGCGTCGAGGGTCGGCTGGCGCCAGAACGGCGGCAGATAGAGCAGATCGACCCGCTCGAGCCGGTCCAGCCGGCACTGCGGCGCGATGGCAAGGTCCGACAACCACTCGACCTCCTCGTTGCCGGTGGTGGCCAGCGTCAGCCGCAGGCGGGGCCGGGTCCTGGCGCGAACTCGGCTGAGCTCGTCCGCGGCCCGGAACATCTCGGTCGGCATGGTCAGCCCGGTCAGTAGCGCCCGGGGCGGGAGGATGAAGGCGATGTGGGGCATCTCGGGGTGCTTTGGCGAGATTACCGCATTATCTGGCCAGATCACAAAGAAGAAGGATGCGGTGCGTGTCTAGACTGCTCTCTCCGGAGGGCCCGGCGACCGCCGCCGGCCCGGGCCGATCAACCGGCTCCCACCTCTATTCGCGGATCGCGAGGGAACCATGGACAAGATCCCGGTCATCGTCGGTTTCGGCGGCGTCAACGCCGCCGGCAGGTCTTCGGGGCATCACGGGTATCGACGCACGATTGTCGACAGTCTCGATGCCGAGCGCGCCACGGCGATGTGGCGCAGTCTGGCAGGACTTGTCGGTCACGACGGCCCGCTCGACGGCGAGGCGATCGGGCGCCTGGCCGCCCACAGCCTGGTGCGCACTCTCGAGCCGCAGGTCTTCGATCCCGACGCGGCCCCCTGGAACCGCCAGGTGCGGCTGTCGAACACCAACGGCCCGGTCGCCTTCGAACTGTCCAAAAGCCAGCTACCCGACCATCTGCCGGACGGTTGGAGTGTCGAGCAGCGCAACGGGACGCGGGTGCGCATCGTCATCGGCGGCGGCTGCGACCTCCTGGTGCCCGACCGGCGCGAGATCGGCGTCGGCGCCGCCGGCATGGTGCCGCAGGGATTCGATCCCAAGGCTCACTACGCCGCCCGCAACCATCCGCGGGCGTTCAGCTGACGGTCTACGGCGCCAGCGACGCGTTGGGGAGCCTGGGCATCGACTGGTCGGAGATGCTGGCGCGCGTGGCGCCGGACCAGGTGGCCACCTATGCAGGCAGCGCCCTCGCCCAGCTCGACGAGGCCGGTAACGGTGGCCTGCTGGGCAACCGCCACCGCGGCAAGCGGATCACCTCCAAGCATCTGGCGATGGGTCTGGGCGAGATGGCGGCCGACTTCACCAACGCCTACGTCTTGGGCAGCCTGGGTCAGACGGGCCACAACATGGGGGCCTGCGCCACCTTCCTCTACAACCTGCGGCTGGGCATCCAGGACATCCGCGAAGGCCGGGCGCGGGTGGCGTTCGTCGGCGGCGTCGACGCGCCGCTGCTGCCCGACGTGATGGAGGGTCTGGCGACGATGGGCGCGCTGGCCACCGACGCCTCGCTGCTCGAGATCGAGGGCAAGGCCGCCGGCGAAACGCCCGATCACCGCCGGGCCTGCCGGCCGTTCGGCATCAACTCCGGCTTTGTGGTCGGCGAAGGGGTCCAGTTCCTGGTGCTGATGGACGGCGAGCTGGCGCTCGAGCTCGGCGCCGACATCCATGGCGGGGCGGGCGACGTCTTCGTGCATGCCGACGGGCACAAGAAGTCGATCTCCGCGCCCGGTGTCGGCAACTACGTCACCGTCGCCAGGGCGGTCGCGGCGGCCAGTCGGGCGCTGGGCGACGCGGCGGTGCGCCAGCGCAGCTTTGTGCACGCCCACGGCACCGGCACGCCCCAGAATCGGACCAGCGAGTCGGAGATCCTCGACGCGGTCGCCGGCGCGTTCGATATCGAGGAGTGGCCGATCGCGGCGATCAAGTGCTACGTCGGCCACACCATGGCGGGGGCCGGTGGCGATCAGATCGTCTCGGCGCTCGGTACCTGGCGTGACGGCATCGTTCCGGGTGTGCCGACGATCGACGCCGTCGCTCCGGACGTGCGTGCCGAGCGCCTGCGGATCTCGCGTCGGCATCTGGACCGCGGCTCCGGTTCCCTCGACGTCGCCTTCGTCAACTCCAAGGGTTTCGGCGGCAACAACGCAACCGCCTGGGTGACCGCTCCCCACGTGGCCGAGCGGCAGTTGGAGGCGAGCTACGGTAGCGCGGCGGTGACCCGCTGGCGTCAGCGGGTCGAGGCCGCTCGCCAGCGGGCCGCCGAGCACGACCGGGCGGCCTCGGCCGGCGAGCCGACGGTGATCTACAAGTTCGACCACGAGGTCCGCGACGGGAGCCACGTGCGGGTGACCAGGGACCGGGTGGAGATCGACGGATTCGCGCCGATCCGAATCTGAGGCTACCGCCCCGTTGGGCGGCCCGCAGCGGGTGCCGTAGCCGGTAGAATGCCGGCCGGCGCCGACCGATGGTGCCGCCAATCCCGGAGGGGCCCGTTCATGGGAGATGCGGACGCGATCCGTCAGAAGATCATCGAGGAGCTGCTCGAGGCGAGCGAGTCGTCGCTGGAGGCCTCGGAGATCGAGGCGGGAACCAACCTGCGCGACGATCTGGGCCTCGACTCGCTGCAGGCGGTGACGGTGGTCATGGCCCTGGAGCAGGAGTTCGAGGTCGAGGTCGACGACGAGGAGATCGACGGCCTGCAGACGGTGGGCGACATCCTCGAGCTTCTGGCGACCAAGATCGCCGCCTGATGCCCGACGCACCCCATCGGGTGGCGATCACCGGCCTCGGCATCGTCTCCTGTCTCGGCCACGACTTCGAGACCGTCACGGCGCGGCTGCGGCGCGGCGACAGCGGCCTGCGGGCGATGCCCGAGTGGCAGGAGTTCAACCTCACCAGCCTGGTGGCCGGACCGATCGAAGGGCTCGACGACAAGCTGGCGGCGGCCGAGATCCCCAAGCGGATACGCGGCGCTTCGACCCGCGCCGCCACCTACTGCTCGCTGGCGGCGCTCGACGCGGTGGCCGACGCCGGCCTGGGCGCCGAGGAGAGGGATCGGCGCCGGATCGCCTGCCTGGTCGGCAACTCGTCGCCCGACGGGCACGCGATCCACCAGGCTTCGGAGCTCATCTTCGCGGGCAAGACACGGCGGGTCAATCCGTACACCTGCTACCGGTCCATGGGCAGCGGCACCAGCGCCATCGTCGCCAACCTGCTGGGCGTGCACGGGCCGAGCTATTCGATCTCCTCGGCCTGCTCGACCTCGACACACAACATCGGCAACGCCTTCGAGCTGGTGCGCGCCGGGGTGGTCGACGGCGCCGTGGCGGGCGGCGGCGAGGACGTGAGCGAGCTGGTCGCCGGCACCTTCCAGGCGCTGCGGGTGGCGCTGTCGACGCACCACAACGACAGGCCGCAGACCGCTTCGCGGCCCTACGATGCGGATCGCGACGGTTTTGTCCTGAGTGGTGGCGCCGGGGTCGTGATGCTGGAGAGTTGGCAGGCCGCCGAGGACCGGGGCGCCCACATCTACGCCGAGCTGGCCGGCTATGCCGCCAACTCCGACGGCCACGGTCTGGTGCTGCCCGAGCCCGAGGGGCGCTACGGCGCCGAGTGCGTCCGCCAGGCGTTGAGCGACGCCGGCGTCGAGCCTGCCGAGCTCGACTATGTGAACACCCACGGCACCTCGACCGTTGCCGGCGACGCCTCCGAGGTCAAGGCGATGCGGGCGGTCTTCGGGGATGCCATGCCGCCGTTCTCGTCGACCAAGTCGATGACCGGCCACGCCCTGGGCGCCGCCGGCGCGCACGAGCTGATCTACACCGTCGGCATGCTCGAGGGCGGCTTTCTGGCGCCGTCGATCAACATCGAGAACCGCGACCCGGAGTTCGCCGGGCTGCCCATCGTCACCGAGACGACCGAGCGGCGGATCGACACCGCGCTGACGCTCAACTTCGGTTTCGGTGGCACCAACGCCGCGCTGGTGGTGCGCCGGACCGCCGAATTGAACACCGGTCTGCTCGCGTCGCGGCGTTGACGGGTACAGGCTTCCGGCGGCGGCCAGGCGGTCACAGGCCCGCGGTCAAGGCTGGCCGCCGCCCTGGATGCTGCGCAGCAGGTGATCCGCCATCTGGGGGTCGAGCCGGGTGAGGAGCCGGTGCTGCTCGAGCGCGGCCTGCGAATCGCCGCCGTACAAGTGGGCCAGGCCGAGGAAGAAGTAGGGCTCGGGCAGCGCGGGCTCGAGACGGATTACCGCTTCGAAGTGGCGCTTTGCCCCGTCCAGATCGTCTCCGATCGCCAGTAGCCGCCCCAGTTTGACGTGGGCCTGGAGGTGTTTTGGGTCGAGCGCCAGGGCGGTCTCGAAGCGGGCTACCGCCTCGTCCGGCCTGCCCAGTTGCGCCAGCAGATCGGCGAGGCCGGCATGCGCGTTGGCGTATTCCGGCTCGAGCTCGATAGCGCTCTCGAAGCCGGCGACCGCCTCCTCGAGGCGCCCCGACTGGACCAGCGCGGTGGCCAGGTTGTGGTGGGTGCGGGCGCGAGCCGGGTCGATCCGAAGCGCCTGGCGGAAGTGGACGAGAGCCTCTTCCACCCGGCCGGTGGCCGCCAGGGCGCTGCCCAGATTGTCGTGCCCCTGGGCGTTGTAGGGGTCGCTCTCCAGGGCCTTGCGGTAGTTGTCGATCGCCGCTTCGACGTCACCGCTGCGCAGCTCCAGGAGACCGAGGTTGACCCGCGCGTCGGCGTAGCCGGGCAGCTGGGCGAGCGACTCCTCGAGGTGGCGCCGCGCGGTGGAGAGGTCGCCGCGATCGAGATAGAGCCCGCCAAGCGTGTTGTTGAGCTTGTAGTTGTCCCGGGTGACCGCGATCGAGCGTTGGAACAGCGTGAAGCTGTTCTCCCAGTAACCCACCTGGTACCAGGTCCGCACGCCCAGCGCCGCCAGGACGAGGGTCGCCGCTCCAGCCGCCGCCACGCGGGCGCGCGGTCTGTCTGCCAGCAGCTCGGAGACGCCTACGGCGGCCATCAGGAAGAGGCCGATGGTCGGGATGTAGGTGTAGCGATCGGCGATGGCCTGCCCGCCCACCTGCACCAGGCCGATCACCGGCACCAGCGTGCCGAGGTACCACAGCCATCCCACCGCCAGGTAGGGCCGCCTGGTCCGGGTGCGCCACGCCAGCGCGGTCAGCGCGACCAGCAGCAGGGCGGCGACGGTGAGCTGGCCCGCCGGAGGGCGCCCAGGATGGGGATAGAAAACGGCCAGCTCGAGGGGCCAGACGGTCTTCCAGATGTAGACCGCGTAGGAGAACAGGGCGTTGGAGACCCGTTCCCCGAGGGAGATCAGCTCGAGCGGTGCCGCCGCTCCCCCCGCACGCTGCGCGCGAACGGTCATCCAGCTCGATAGCGCCGCGAGCAGAAACAGGGGCGCCTTCTCGATCAGCAGGGCCGAGATCGTCCTCTGGCGGCTGCGGCGCAGATCCTGGTGCACCGCCGGCAGGCTCTGCCCCGCGCCGATCCGTCCCAGCGGCCAGTAGTCGAGCAGGAGGAGCACGAACGGCAGGGTCACCAGCATCGGCTTGGCGAGCAGACCCAGGGCGAAGACCAGCACCACGGCGATGTGGCCGGCTCGTCCCGGCCGCTCGACATAGCGCAGGTAGACCCACATCGTGAGCATCCAGAGGAGCGTGCTGAGAACGTCTTTCCGCTCGGACAGCCAGGCGACCGACTCTACGTGCAGCGGATGCAGCGCGAACAGGCCGGCCACGAAGAGGCTGGCCCAGGGGGCTCCGGTCAGGCGCATCATCACCGCCAGAAGCAGCAGCGCGCTGCCGATGTGCAGGAGCAGGTTCGTCAGGTGATGCGCCCCCGGGTCGACCCCGAAGAGCTCGCAGTCCAGCATGTGGGAGAGCCAGGTCAGCGGGTGCCAGTTGCTGGCGTGCTGGGTGGTGAACGCCCAGACGACGCCGTCAAGGCTCAGGCCCTGCCTGACCTGCAGGTTCTCTTCGACGTATCTCTGGTCGTCGAGCTCGATGAAGCCCTGCTCCTGCACCCTCCAGTAGGCGCCGAGCGTGGCCAGCACCAGAACCAGGGAGGCGGCCCACAGCGCCCTGCGGCGACTCGGGGTCGGTAGGGTTGCGGCGGTCCGCGGAGCGGCCGCCTCTCGGGCGGCGCCCGGCGCGCTCTTGCGTCTCTTCCTGCCTCGCCTTCTCGCCATGACGGTCTTATCTGCTCTGGACGGTAGTCGGGCGCCGGGGCGCATCCGCCGGGCGCGGCGGTCCGGCGAGAGCGGCGCGACTCAGCGCGACTCCCGAGACGGGTCGCCGGAGCTCCCCAGGAGGAGAGCCGGCGCAGCGGAGAAGATGCGCGGCCGCACAGCCCGCCAGCGCCACAGGCGGTAGAGCAGGCTGGTCCGCAGCACCCCCAGGCCGTAGAGCAGCGAGCGCCGGAAGTCGATCGAGCTGGCCTCGGGGAAATAGCGGCAGGGGCACGAGACCTCGCCGATGCGAAAGCCGAAGGCCAGGGCCTGGGTCAGCATCTGGTTGTCGAACACGAAGTCGTCGGAGTTGGCGAGCAGCGGCAGCCGTTCCAGCACCCGTCGTGAGAAGGCGCGATAGCCGGTATGGAACTCCGACAGCTTGGAGCCCAGGAGGAGATTCTGCGCCGCGGTCAGCAGCCGGTTCGCGACGTACTTGTAGAGCGGCATGCCGCCCGCCCTCGCCCGGCCGCCGAGAATCCGGGAGCCGACGACCACGTCGTAGATCCCCGAGGCGACCATGCCGGCCATCGCCGGCACCAGACGCGGGTCGTACTGGTAGTCGGGGTGCAGCATCACCACCACGTCGGCGCCGGCTCGCAGGGCCTCCCGGTAGCAGGTCTTCTGGTTGGCCCCGTAGCCGAGGTTCGCGGCGTGCACGTGGACCGGCAGGCCCAGCTCGCGGGCCACTTCGACGGTGCGATCGTCGCTGGCGTCAT
>CALZJC010000062.1 GCA_945787525.1 Thermoanaerobaculia bacterium
GTAGCACGGCCGGCCCGCCATCCACGGGCCACAGCGCGTCTAACAACCGGTTGCAGCGGACGGCGCTGCGCGCCGCCGCTGAACCGGGGCGTTAGGCGTCATGCGTGTCACGCGGACTTTCAGATATAAGTTCGTACACGCCACTGTGCTGTTCAGCTGCGTTGTGGTCGTCGTGACGCTTTTGATCTTGCTGCAGGCTCGTCTAGTCGGCGCTCTGTTGGTGGGTTTGGCTTTTCTCATCCCCGGTCGGGTTCAGGGTTACTTCTGGCGCAGCTTCTTCCGCGGTCGTCGTGCGCTTGGTGCCGGCCACTTCGAGGCAGCAATTGAGCATTTCGAGAGCTTCCTTGATCAGCTTAAGCGGAGACCGTGGTTGAAGTCACTGGTGTGGCTGGCGGGAGCCATCTACACTCGCGATATCGAAGTGATGGCGCTGAACAACCTTGGGACTGCACAACTTCAACTTGGCAACTGGGCCAGTGCGGTGGAGTACCTTGAATGCGCCCGTGGGAAGGACCCTGAGAGTCCGCTCCCCTACTTCAATCTTGCCGTCTTGGCTCAAGCTGGGGGCGAGGAAGAGGAGGCGCGGCGGCTCCTCCGTAGAGCGACCGAGCTAGGCTATCGCCGGACATCCGTGGATCGGCTAATTCACACCGCGGGAGCGGTGCTAGCGCGTGTTGAGGGTCGCTGAAGAACTGTAGACGGAAATGATGACGCCTAACCAGTCGCTGCACCGGACACGGCCCTACGGGCCGAAAGACGTTAGCGGGCACCGGATAAGGTAGGCGATGATGTACCACTGGTACCTTTTGTGGTCTTGCCGGCGAGCCGCCGCCGGCCGAGTTTCCCCAAACAAAGAGGACCAGGACGGCCAGTTGGGGTTCTTGCCTGGCGGCGGTGAGGGCGAAGTGGATCGCGGAGGCAGTTCAAGGAGCGAGGGGCTTTTTTTGACGCCTTCTCAGCTAGTCTTGCTCGGACTGGTGGAGTTTGCGCCGGTGGTGAGTGGCGTGGTCTATGCCCTGGCCGCAAAGGACGCCCTCAAAAGCTGGTTAGCCGTGGGCTGTGGTCTAGTTCTGGCTGGAGTAGTGATTGCCATCACGAGGCACCGGGTGCCGCCGGAGACCTTGTACGAAGGTGGAGAGGTGGACGTCGAAGGTTAGTTGAGAGCGCCCTCTAACCAGTCGCTGCACCGGACACGGCCCTACGGGCCGCGCCGGTGATCTCCAAAGACGTTAGCGGGACGGAACGTCAGAGCATGAGACTGGGCTTCGGGAGCAGGCTGCCGCCGATTCTGCTGTGGCCTTGCTGGGTCTGGACGTTCGTGGCATCTGAGACATTCTTCGTGATCTGGGCCGGCGTGTACTACATGCCCCCGGATGTCCTCATTGAAGCTCACTCTTGGCAGCGCGAAGTTCTCTTTGGCTTCCCGGGAGGTCACCCTGGCCTGCTCCGCCCGATGGTCCTAGTGAACACACTGGTAGTTCTCGGGCTTTGGCTGGCAGTGCGGTCAGCTCGCCTGCAGCCCAGTCGGTTCTTCATACCGGTGGCTCTCACAGGATTGGCTAGCGCAGTGGTCCTGGCTACTATCGCTTGGACTGGTGTCCCTCTCCGGAAGCTCTATCCGCCCATCAAGGTTGATCGTGTCCTCGAGCTTGACGATGCAGGCACCTACAAGGTCCGAGAGTTGCCGCTCGCTAACCAATCGCTGCACCGGACACGGCCGTTCGGGCCGCGCCGATGATCTCCAGGTACGTTAGAGAGCGTGGACGTCTTGACGTTAGGACGTCATAGCGCTACAATGTAGCCATGGCGACCGCACAGAAGCGAGCTACCGTCTATTTCGATCCGGAGTTGCACCGCGCACTGCGGGTGAAGGCTGCCGAGACGGACCGCAGCCTCTCCGAGTTGGTGAACGAAGCCGTCAAGCTCACGCTGGCCGAGGATGCTGAGGATCTGGCGGCGTTCGAGGAACGGGCGTCCGAGCCAAACCTGCCTTTTGAGGCAGTGGTGAAGGACCTTAAGCGGCGTGGCAAGATTTGAGGTCCTGATCAAGCGGTCGGCGGTCAAAGAGATTGAGTCGATCTCCCGCAAGAAGGACCGGCAGCGTGTGGTGCGGGGGATTCGCCAGCTGGCCGAGGACCCTCGGCCAGCCGGATGCCGCAAGCTGTCGGGTCGCGATCGCTATCGGATCCGGCAGGGTTCTTACCGGATCGTCTACGCCATCGAGGACGAGAGGTTGATTGTGTATGTCGTGAAAGTCGGGCATCGCAGGGACGTTTATCGTGGCGCTCTCTAACCAGTCGCTGCACCGGACACGGCCCTTCGGGCCGCGCCGCTGAGTTCAAGAACCGTTAGGCGGTTTAGGGCGCTCGATGAGCCTGGTAGAAGCAGCAATGCTGATTGGCGGTGCTCTTCTGGCCCTGGCAGGTCTGATGGCTCTTGGGAATGTCCGAAGACTCTTCGTAGATGCAAGAAGTGCCAGCCGCCGCGCACTTCGGACCACAGCTCATGTCGTTGAGCTCACGGAGGTCCCAGCCACCGGCCCTGACGCAGGGGCGCCCACATGGCATCCCGTAGTGAGGTTCGAGGACCAAGACGGACATGAGCACACCGTCCAGGTGCGCTATGGCACGGGGCCGTCCAAATGGGGAGGACTCAGATGAGGGTACGCATCGGTTGGGTGGTTGCTTCGGTCCTAGCTGCGCTCCTCGTTGCCTCGAATCTGTTCTGGCTCTATCGCGCTCTCGACCAGGCTAGCATTGAGAAGTACCACGACCAGATGCTCTACGAGCGTCTGGAGGCGCTAAGCGCTGCGCTTGCCGTGATTCCAACGCTTGCATCTGACCTAGAGAAGCCTATCGTCGTCGAGAAGGTTGCCGCTGTCCTGAACGAACAAGAACCATATGAGAAGGAAGGCGTCACGGTCATTGATTGGCTGACGTTCGAGTTCGATAGCACGGACCACCTTTCGCGAGTAAGCACGATTTTCTTGGTCTATGAGCAGGAGTAAGGCGCCTAACCAGTCGCCGTACTGGAGACGGCCCCTTGGACCGCGCCGGTGATCTCCCAGGACGTTGGGCGTCGATATCAAGGCTATGAGCCGCATATTCTTCTACGGACTCTTCATGGACGCAAAGCTATTGGAAGACATGGGCTTGCATCCCAAACTGATCGGGCCCGCGGAGTTACGCGATTTCCAGATCTCTATTGGGAACAGGGCGACTCTTATTCCCAATCCTGGGTCGAGCTGTTACGGGGTTGTGATGGACCTCCCGGATGAGGAAGCGTCAGCTCTTTACTCACAGCCGGGCGTTAGCGATTACCGGCCAGAGCCGGTTAACGTTGCCCTTTTGCACGACGGATCAATCCAGCCCTCGTCATGTTACAACCTCCCCAGGGAGAAACTCGGCGCCGTAACGAACACTGAGTATTCTGAAAAACTATCTGCACTCGCACTGCAAATGGGGTTTCCATCGGACTATGCACGTGAAATTTACGGTTGCTGATGTGACGCCTAACCAATCGCTGCACCGGACGCCAACCGCAGCCTTGTGCAGCGCTATGAGCCTTCAAGGAGTATCGTGGTCGTGGCCGGCGTGAGTCTTTGGCGGTTTCGGGCGCCGCCGGTGAGCGCGGGGTCGGCAGGCGGACAACGGCCAATGTCCCGACTACGCTGGCGCCGAGGAGCCACTCGTGAAAACCGTTGCTGACGGTCATGTCCTGCATACGTTGGTAGCTCGCCTCCGCACGGTGTCGTCGCAGAACGAACGCCGGTGGGGAACCTTGTCCGCGCACGAGATGCTCTGCCACCTGGGTGACGCGACCGCGATGGTCCTCGGTACTCGTCCCCGGCAGGAGCCCCCTCCTGTTCGCACCCGACGCATAGTCAAGCTCCTCGGCCTTTGGTGCCCGATACCGTGGCCCCGTGGCTGGTCCGCGAACCCGGCGCACGACCCCAAGCGTGACGGTACTCGTCCATCTGAGTTCGCAGCGGATCTGGCCAGAGCGATCGACGGCCTACAGGGCATCGCCAAGGCAGCCCACGGCGACCTGGAGCCCGTCCACGGGTTCTTCGGTACCATGTCCGTGCATGATTGGCAGCGCTGGGCGTATCGACATACGCACCATCATCTCCGGCAGTTCGGTGTGTAAGGCACCTCTCGAGGAGCCCGGGGGCCGCCTGACGAAGGATTGGAGCAGAGGAAGGTCGCGCTGTTTCGGGCCGCGCCGGTGATCTCGCGGATCGTTAGACGGCAAATGAACAGTCGGCGTGACGTCAAGTCGGTATGGCGCAGCGGGGCAGCGCAGGAGGTCGGCGAGGCGGCGCACATCGCCGCGGTCGGTAGCTGGTAGTAGAGTAGGGTGTGCTCTGTTCAACCTGTCGAGCTTCCAGGTGCCGGCGGTCGGCCGCACCGCCTGACTCGAGGGAGGTGGACGGCGTAGTCACCGTCAGACGCTAGGCCCATCGACTGACAGGAGGTGGCATGAAAGGCGCCCCGAGGTGTCCGCTGGCTCGCGGATTCAGCCTTCCGGAGAAGCTCTACGCGCAGACCTCGTTCATCGCGATGGGGGTCCTTGGTTCCGTGGGGATCCTCCTCGAGGACCCGATCTGGATTGCGCCGTACATCCTCATCTACTGGTACGGAATACCCGGGATCGTCATGAGGCATCTGAATTGCCCCCGGTGCCCCCACCTGCACGAGTTTGGAGATTGCCTGCAGTTTCCTCCTTCTCTGACAATGGCGCTGGTCAGAAGGCGAAAGGTGCATCCATTTGGGAAGTTGGAGAAGGGTACTTTCTACGCAATATTCCTCCTCATTCCTGCCTATCCCATCTTCTGGCTGCTGTCGAACGGGCCGCTGCTGGTCGGTTTCTTGTCGATGGCGGCTCTTTGGTATGCGGGCCAGCTTCTGTACTTCTGCAGAAGATGCCGGGTGTTTTCCTGTCCTTTCAACCGAGCGGCCGCGTCGTATCGAGTGAGCGCGGCTTGACCACCCGGCCGACGTAGGAAGAAGAGCGGGCGAACCGGGGGGCACCGACATCATGAACACGACTGTCGGGAAGCCGGCCAGGGTAGCGATCATCGGCGCCAGCGGGACCTACGGCGAGGGCATTCTCGCCCGGGCCGAGGAGATCGGCGTCGAGGCCGTGGTGGTCACGCGGTCGCCGCATAAGTTCGAGGGCGTGAGCCGGACGACGACGGTGGTCGAGGTGCAGCTGGATGAGGAGGAGAGGTTGAAGGAGGCGTTTTCGGGTTGCGATGGCGTGATCTCGGCGTTGGGCGACGACAGGAAGAAACGTCCCAAGACGCACAACCTTCCGCACGTCTGGCGAGCCATGAAGGGCGCTGGCGTTACGAAGTACGTCGGCATGGGCTCCGGAGCGATGATGATGCCGGGAGAGGAGCGCGGAGGTTTCCAGCGCACGGTGCACCCACTGCTGAGCCTGCTGAAGCTCTTTGGGGTCGACTTCCTGGAACAGAACGAG
Source organism: Thermoanaerobaculia bacterium (assembly GCA_945787525.1). Taxonomy (GTDB): domain Bacteria; phylum Acidobacteriota; class Thermoanaerobaculia; order Multivoradales; family JAHEKO01; genus CALZJC01. The sequence continues at coordinate 5,485 of CALZJC010000062.1, forward strand.
TGGGAGCGCGACAGCCTGCTGCGGGGCGAGAACGGCGCGGCTGGATTGAAGTGGGTGCTCACCAGGCCGGTGAGGCCCACCAAGACTCCCTTTGTCGGAGCCTATGTGCACAGGGATCGGCGCGGCCCGCTGAGCTGCTCGATTTACGACCACGGCGACTTCTGCTTGTATTGCGTGGCGTCGAGCGAATGGGACAGGCTTGCGCCGCATGTGAGTTCCGGACCGCAGCCCTATGGCTCACGGCCGTGAGAGGTCGATGCGCGACCGGCCACGGCCGCGTCGGTGATCTCATGGCGCGTTAGGGCGTCAACTCGGAAGAGCAACCTGATGGGAAACGGAAACTGGCTACGGCTGCTGCTGGCCTGCCTGGTTGCGGCTTGCGCAAGTGACGGAACCTCGCCGGTTCGGATGGCGCACAAGACGCTGGGCAGCCGATGTGATGCCTACCAACCCGAGCCGGACCCTGAAGTGACGCCATGGCGTCGACTACAGGGTCGGAATCCGGCTGCTCCGAGAGACGGCTCGAAGGCGGGTGTTGCTTGTGCGGAAGTCACGATCGACATCGAAGGAAGTGTTGTTGATCCGCAGATTGTCTACACGACCCATCGCGTGTTTGCCAGGAGATTCCTGGAAGCGCTCCGCCAGTGGCGGTACGAGCCCGCCACTCGCGATGGCGAACCGACGGAAGTGAGAATTGTGCTGAGTGCGACATTCACGATCGAGTGATCTACGGCAGGACCGCGGGGGGTCCGATGACAACTCTCGAAACTGCGCTGAAGCGGTCGCCGGCACTGGTACCGTGGGTCTTCAGGTCCGGTCGATTGACACCAGAATGTGCACCTTCCGGCATTCTGGAGCTGCGAGAAGACTGAGGAGCTGCCATGAGAATGCACGAACAGTGGGCCATCGCAGTTGCGACAGTCGCAATCGTCTCGCCTCTTTTGCAGCTGGCCCCACGGCTGGGTAGCCAGCCGTGGGCCAACTTCTGGGTGTGGGCCATGCTCGGCCATCTTCTCGGCCGCGTAGCCGTGGGTGTTTGGCTGTACTACACCGCCCGGAGAGACGGCCACTCGCCCATCGTTTGGTTCGCCTTGGGTGCGGTCTTCTCCATCCTCGCCGCGATTCTCTACTTTCTGCTTCGGGTCCTCGATCGAGATGCGCCCGAGATGCGCCACGGGGGGCCTGACGCCTGACAGGGCGCGACAGTTGATGTGAGGATGCCCGACCAGAGCGTAACGCAGCAGATTCAGGCGCCTACGGCGTTTCGCAGAGGATTGGTGAGAAGGTCGGGCTAGAGCAGGCAAGAGATGGGTATAGGCTGCGGTGCAGACGGAGCCCGACCGATGCCGAGAATCATCGAATCCCCCACCATCATCGAAGCCGCCGGCAACAAGCCGAAGCGGATCGAGGAGTATGCGGGCCGGGTCAATTCGAATCAGCCGGAGGTGAGCGTTGCTCGGATGGTCTCTCCCTCCGGCTGGGTCGAGCCCGGTCAGCGCCCCGAGTTCATGGAGATCACGGTTGTCCTGCGCGGCGAGCTGCACCTGGAGTTCGAGGGCGGCGAGCGCGACGTACCGGCGGGGCAGGCCGTGGTCACCCAGCCGGGCGAATGGGTTCGTTACAGCACGCCCGGCGTCGAGGGTGCGGAGTACGTTGCGGTGTGTCTGCCCGCGTTCTCACCGGCGACCGTCCATCGGGACAGCTGACAGGGCGTTCGAGGGAGCCTTGGCCCGGGTCATGCAGGCGAAGGCGATCATGAGGTGGCTGCGTCGCGAGGCGAGGAAAGTACGCGGACGAAGGACGCTTTGCGCGGCCTCTCTGGCACTCCTTCTCGTCTCTCTGGGCTGTGGGACCGGAGCGGACCGCGCAAAGGGTGTTGAAGAGGATGCCAGCCAACCCGAGGTCGTGGTTCTGCTGCACGGCCTGGGGCGCACGGATCGTTCTATGCGACCGCTGGAGAAGCGCCTAGCGGAAGCGGGCTTCGAGGTGCACAATCTGCGCTACGCCTCGACGGACAAGCCGCCCGAGGCCCTCGTCGAGGAGCTGGGCCGAGAGGTCGAGAGCTGCTGCACCCAGGCCCCGGCGGTGCACTTCGTGGGCCACTCGCTGGGTGGCCTCATCGCCCGCGCCTATGTTGCAGAGGAGGCGCCTGCCAACGTCGGCCGCGTGGTCATGCTCGCCGCTCCGAACCGCGGCAGCGAGCTCGTCGACGAGTGGGGCGAATCGGCCCTCTTCCGGTCGGCCCTGGGACCCGCCGCGCAGCAGCTGGGTACGGATCCGGAGAGCTTCCCCAACCGCCTGCCGCCTCCCGTCGTCGAGATCGGCGTCATCGCCGGCACGGGCAGCGTGAATCCCATCGGCTCCGCCGTCATCCCCGACGAGGACGACGGCATGGTCTCGCTCGCCAGCACCAGGCTCGAGGGAATGAAGGACTTCCTGGTGGTGCCGACCTCCCACGCCTTCATCATGCGGTCGGAAGAGGTCGGCGTGCAGGTGGTCCACTTTCTGCGCCATGGCCTCTTCCAAGGCACGAAACGGCAAGCCGCGGTTTCCGGGAAAGACACGGCATCGTCCGCGACGCCATGAAGCGGGACCCGCTGCTGGGACCGAGGTGTGGTGAATGAGCGCCGTGGACTTGCCCGAGGTCCGAGTCCTGGTCAGCTCGTGTCTGCTGGGAGAGCGCGTGCGCTACGACGGCGGTGATGCGGGCACGGCCAGCCCCATTCTGGAACGCTGGCGAGCGGAAGGGCGGCTGGTGCCGTTCTGTCCCGAGGTCGCCGGCGGTCTGCCGGTGCCCCGGCCGCCGGCGGAGATCGACGGCCGGGATGGGCCGCTGGTACTGAGCGGTGATGCGAAGGTGGTCGATGAGACGGGTCGTGACGTCACGTCACAGTTCCTTGCCGGTGCCCGGCAGGCATTGCAGGCAGCTCGCGATGCCGGCGCACGACTCGCCATCCTCAAGGAGGGCAGCCCCTCGTGTGGCAGCACCTACATCTACGACGGCGGCTTCACGAGGTCGAGGCGCACGGGCCGAGGGGTCACGACGGCGCTGCTGGAGCAGAACGGCGTCCGAGTGTTCAGCGAAAACGAGATCGCTCAGGCGGCGGCCTATCTGTCGCGATTAGGAGCCGATGGCTAGGCCAGGGGCAACAGGGGTGGAATCCAGGCCGCATAGAATCTCGAGCGATGACTGGGCGGACGGCATCCTTTCTCTTTCTGACCGTCTGCGTGGTACTCGCGCTGCTCCTGTTCCTTGGCTGGATCGGACCGGTGACCAGCGGCTGGATCTTCGCCATCGCGCTGGTCGTGCTGGGTGTGCTGTCGCGCGGTTTCCGCCGGACGTAGGCCGGTGAAGGTCTGGACGGCGCGGCGGTTCTGCGAGGATGTGGAATGATCGGACGGCGGAATGATCCGCCAACACTCGGGGAACAGACATGGCCAGAGCTCGAGCGAGACATATCCTGGTGGCCGATCAGCAGGCCGCCGACGATCTCAAGACGCAGATCGAGAACGGCGCCGACTTCGCCGCCATGGCGCGGGAGCACTCCACTTGCCCGTCGAAGGCGCAGGGCGGTGACCTGGGCGAGTTCGGCCCCGGGCAGATGGTGCCGGAGTTCGACAAAGTGGTGTTCAGCGCCGACGTCGGCAAGGTGCACGGCCCGGTGCAGACCCAGTTCGGTTACCACCTGATCGAGATCACCAACCGCAGCTGAGTACCGCGGACGGGCTGACCGAAGCCGTCTGGCACCTGGGATGAGCTCGACCGGAACCCGTGGCCCCGCTGCCGGCAAGGTGAGCCGAGGTGACGCATGACCACGGCGCTGTCGATCCGACCCGAGCAGCCCGGTGACGCCGCTGGGATACGCGAGGTCAACCTGGGCGCTTTCGAGAGCCCGATAGAGGCCGACGTCGTCGATCGGCTGCGGGCGGCCCGCGCCACGCAGCTCTCACTGATCGCCGAGATCGGCGCCGAGCTGGTCGGTCACATCCTGTTCAGCGAGGTGACAGTCGGCGACGCCGAAGCGGCGACCGGAATGGGCCTGGCGCCGATGGCGGTGATGCCGGAGCACCAGAGCGGCGGCATCGGCTCGGCGTTGGTGCGGCAGGGCCTGGAGATCCTGCGGGCAGAGGGCTGCCCGTTCATCATCGTCCTCGGGCATCCGGACTACTATCCGCGCTTCGGGTTTGTGGCGGCCTCGCGGCATGGGATCACGAGCGAGTACGACGGCGTGCCGGACGAAGCGTTCATGACACTCGAGCTGACGCCAGGAGGCCTGGAAGGCGTTTCGGGCGTCGCCAGGTACCGGCCCGAGTTCGGCGTTGCCATCTGAACCTTCGAAGGCGCCTCCGAGGATGACGGCCCGGAGTGAAGCGGCACTGGCGCTTACCGCCGCTCTGGCGGTGGCTGTCGGTGGAGGCGCGCTGTTGCTGTTCGCGATCTATCTTTTCGCCGGTTTCCAACGGCTCGTCGACCTCGACCTGGAACCCCTGCCGGCGCTTCTTTGGGATGCAGGGCTGAGCGCGGTGTTTTTTCTGCAGCACAGCGGCATGGTGCGGCGTCCGGTGCGCGGCCGGGTGGCGACTGCCGTGGGCGAGCCTCTCGTGGGCGTCGTCTACAGCGTCGCGTCCGGCGCTGCGCTGCTGGCCTGTCTGGTGCTCTGGCAGCCGGTAGGCGAGCCGATTGTCTCGCTGGGGCAGGTCGGCTCAGGGCTGGCGCGTCTCTTGTTCCTGCTCGGCATCGCCGGCTTCTTCTGGGGCGTCAAGGCCCTGGGCTCTTTCGACACCTTCGGCCTGCAGCCGGTCCTCGACCGCATCCGGCGGCGGGCGGCGAAGCCGGAGTCGCAACCGCTGGCGATCCGTGGGCCGTATCGGTGGGTTCGGCATCCCCTCTATCTGTTCGCCCTGATGCTTTTCTGGTCCGCGCCGGAGATCACCGCCGACCGGCTGCTGTTCAACGTACTGTGGACCTGCTGGGTGGTCGCCGGCACGATCCTCGAGGAGCGGGATCTCGTGGCGCAGTTCGGCGACGCCTACGTCGAATACCAGCGCGAAGTGCCGATGCTCCTGCCCTGGCGGTGGCGCCCGGCCCGGGGCTGACCCGAGGCGGTAGGCGGCCGGGTGCCGGCGGTGGGGTGTAGACTCCGGCCGCCCCCGGCGGCGACAGAACCGCGAGGCGGTCATCATGCCCGATATCTTGTTGGACCTTCCGATCAAGGCACTGCCCGGGCGCGTCTTCGAGGCGGTGAGCACGCCGGCCGGTCTGGACCGTTGGTGGACGAAGCATTCGGCCGGGGAGGCGCTCGAGGGTCGGGAGTTCAGGCTCTATTTCGGGCCCGAGCACGACTGGCGAGCCCGGGTGACGCGCTGCGCCGCGGGCTCCGAGTTCGAGCTCGAGCTGGTCCGCGCCGAAGACGAGTGGGTCGGCACCCGGGTCGGGTTCGAGCTGGAGGCCCGGGACGCCAGCACCTGGGTCCGCTTCCACCACAGCGGCTGGCGGGAGCCGAGCGAGCACTACCGGATCTCGAGCAACTGCTGGGCGATCTACCTGAGAATTCTGCGCCGCTATCTCGAGCACGGCGAGACCGTCGCCTACGAACGCCGCCTCGACGCCTGAGGCGGGTCGCGGGAGGGCTCTCGATGGATCCGAAACGAGAGATGCTGCGCCACTTCCTCGCCGCGCTGGCCTACCGCACGCAGAAGGCGGTGCGCGACGCCCCCGACTCCTTCTCCGAGTTCCGCGCGGCGCCCCAGACCCGCACACCGCACGAGCTCGTGCATCACATGGACAGCATCCTGGGCTATGCCCGCACCTTCTTCATCGGCGGCGAGTACCGGCCGGCGCGGCAGCCGGAGTTCGGCACCCAGGTGCGGTTCTTCCACGAGATGCTCGAGAGCCTGGCCCGGCACCTGGAGTCGGAGGCGCCCTTCGTCGGCACGACGCCAGAGCAGATGCTCCAGGGCCCGTTCGCCGATGCCATGACCCACGCCGGGCAGCTGGCGATGCTGCGCCGGCTGGCGGGCTCGCCGATACCGCCCGAGAACTTCATCGTCGCCGACATCAGCGCCGAGAACCTGGGGCCCGAGCAGCCGCCGCCGGCGAGCCCCGACGAGGTGTGGCCCGAGGCCCCCGACTGACAGGTACCGAGAATGGCCTTCATCGACTACCTCCCCGAAGAGTCCATCCCCGAGGCCGACCGCGTCCCGGACGGCGACAACATCCTGCGCATCCACGGCGTGAACAGCCGCACGATGCGGCAGCACTACGAGCTGTATCGCCAGCTGATGTATGCCAGGGGGCCGCTGAGCAGGGTGCAGCGCGAGATGATCGCCGTCGTGGTCTCGGCCACCAACGGCTGCCGTTACTGACTGCACCATCACGGGGCGGGGCTCCGTCGCTTGCTGGCCGTCAAGGGAGGTGTGGACGAGGCGGCGGAGAGGCTGACCGCCGCGCTGGCCGAGGACTACACGCGGGCGGAGCTCTCGGACGCCGACCGCGCCATGCTGGACTACGCGGTCAAGCTGACCCGTCACCCGGGCGAGGTGAGCGCCGCGGATGCCGGTTGCCTGCGCGCGGCCGGCTTCGCCGACCGCGCCATCCACGACGTCTGCGCCATCACCGCCTACTACGCCTTCGTCAATCGCATCGCCGATGGCCTCGGCGTCGGGCTCGAAGACTCCGACGAAGGCTGAGATCGAGGCTCAGGGGATTCTGTAGAGTCGCATCAGGATGTCGATCCGCCGCACGATGCCGACCAGCGAG
>CALZJC010000063.1:0-18636 GCA_945787525.1 Thermoanaerobaculia bacterium
CGTCGAGCAGCTCGACGACCCCGGCCACAGCCGCGACCACACGGTGATCGACCTCGGCGCCGACGAGTACACCCAGGGCAGGCTGCACCCGATGCTCGACCCGACCCTGCGGATCGAGCGCCTGCGCCAGGAGGCCGCCGACCCCGCAACGGGTCTGATCCTGGTCGACCTGGTGCTCGGCGACGGCGCGCATCCGGACCCGGCAGCCGATCTGGCGGCGGCCGTCGCGGCCAGCGGCCGGCCGGGTCTGGAGTTCGTGGCGCTGGTCGTGGGCACCGACGAGGACCCGCAACAGATCGAGGCCCAGAGCGAGCGGCTGCGGCAGGCGGGCGCGGTGGTGTTCGACACGGTGACCGCGACCCTCGAGCACGTCGTCGCCCGCCTGGCGGCGCCGCCCGGCCGGCCGCAGAAGCCGGTCGACCTGGACGCCCTTTCCGGCCCCCTGGCGGCGATCAACGTCGGTCTCGAGAGCTTTCACGACAGCCTGGCCGAGACCGGCGCCGAAGTGCTCCAGGTGGAATGGCGGCCGCCGGCCGGAGGCGACGATCGGCTGCGGGCGATCCTCGACAAGCTGCGCTAGCGGAAAAGGAGTCGGATCATGGCACCGGACGTACACGAGGCAAACCGTCAGACCGTCGAGCGCATGACCTCGGCCCGGCCGCGGCTGACCACCGTCGGCATCGCCCGCGACGAGATCCCGGATATGGGCGAGCGACAGCTGCTGCACGCCGGGCCGCCGATCACCTGGGACCGCATGTCCGGCCCGCTGCGCGGCGCGGTGATCGGCGCGGCGATCTTCGAGGGCTGGGCCGACAACGAGGCGAGCGCGGCGGCCATGGCGGCGGCCGGCGAGTTCGACTTCGCGCCCTGCCACCATCACAGCTCGGTGGGCCCCATGGCCGGCGTCACCTCACCGTCGATGGCGGTCTACCGGGTGGAGAACGCCGAGCACGGCAACGCAGCCTTCTCCAACCTAAACGTGGGCTACGGCAAGGTGCTGCGCTCTGGCGCATACGCGCCCGAGGTGCTCGCCAAGCTGCACTGGATGAACGACGTCATGGCGCCGATGCTCGCCACGGCGCTGGCCGAGCTCGGCGGGCTCGACCTGCGAGCCCTGATCGCCGAGGCGTTGCACATGGGCGACGACTGCCACAACCGGTGCAAGGCCGCCTCGGTGCTCTACGCCAAGCATCTGGCGCCGGCGATCGCCGGCACTGCCGACGATCGCGCGGCAGCCGCCGAGGTGCTGACCTTCCTGGGCGACAACGCCCTGTCGGTGCTCAATCCGGTGATGGCGGCCTGCAAGGCGATGGCCGACGCCGGGCACGGCGTCGAAGGCTCGACCGTCGTCTCGGCGATGGCCCGCAACGGCACCGACATCGGCATCCGCGTCAGCGGCATGGGCGAAGCCTGGTTCACCGCCCCGGCGCCGACTCCGGACGGACTCTACTTCTCCGGTTTCTCGTCCGCGGACGCCAACCCGGACATCGGCGACTCGACGATCACCGAGACCGCCGGCATCGGCGCCTTCGCCATGGCGGGGGCACCGGCCATCGTCACCTTCGTCTCCGGCACGCCCCGCGACGCCCTCGACGCAACGCTCGAGATGTACGAGATCACCACCGGTGAGCACCCCCACTTCACCATCCCGCCGCTCGACTTTCGCGGCACGCCGGTGGGCATCGACCTGCGCAAGGTGGTCGAGCTGGGGATCACGCCGCGGATCAACACCGGCATCGCCCACCGCGAAGCGGGAATCGGCCAGGTGGGCGCCGGGCTGGTGCGGCCGCCGGTGGAGCTGTTCCAGGAAGCGTTGGTGGCCTATGCCGAGAAGTACGGGCTGTAGAAGCGGCTGAGCTACGCCGATTCGGCCTCCGCGTCCTCGAGCACCCCGTCATCCACCGCGGATCTGCGCCAGTCGGCTGCGTCCCGTCTGCCCGCGGCGCCGACCTGCTCGCCAGAAGCGTAGACGGCCTGGTATAGCTGATACTGGTCGCGCGCGCCGGTCTCGAGGCGCTCGGCGTCCTCGGACCTGTCTCCGTACCGCTCCGCCCGCTGCTTGATTCCCAGAAGCTGGCGCCGCGCCATGAAGCCGTCGATGCTGCGGAACAGCCAGATGGCAGGCCGCCCCAACGGACCGCCGGCGTCGCTCTGAATTCGAACCAGCAGGCGGCAGCGTTGGCTCTCGCCGGTCACGCGATAGAACATCACGCCGCGGAAACGGGCGCCGAGGAACCGTGTTCCACCGATCCACCAGGCGAGCTCGCGGCTGGGCTCCAGATGGCGTAGATAGCCGATGACGGCGGCATCCCCAAGCCTGGGCGCGGGGATCCAGCTGACGATATGGCTGGCCGAGGGGCGGCCGCCGTTGTCCAGCCGGTCGTAGCTGTACCACCCGGCGCCACGGCCGAGCTGCGCGATCCAGGGCCAGACATGTTCCGGCGGCGCATCGACCCAGGTTGCCCGCGTCATGCACACCCGCACCGGCGGACCTCCCTCGAGCCACTCGTCACCGGCCAACCGCATCGCGATCTCCGCCGCCGTGGCGCCCCAGCTGTCACTCCGCCGGGCGTACCAGGACAGCAGCAGGACCACAGCCCCTAGCGCGGCGACGGCGACGATCGAGAGGTTGAGCCACATGAGCCCGCACCCGCCGCAAGCGAGCGTTGACGGTACCGTTCGAGTCTAGGCCCGGGTTGCCATCAACGCACTACCCACCAGGGCTGGCTGCGGCCGCGCACGGCGGGGACCTCAGTTGGGCATCAGCCAGAGATTCGCGGAGTACCCCGAGGGCAGTAGAATCTGCAGACGTGCCTGGATCCTCGATCGAGTATCAGCCCAGCTCCGCGGAGGAGGCCTAGCCTGGCCGGTCCGTTCACCGTCGGTGAGCTGGCGGAACGCCTCGGCGGCGAGGTGGAGGGGGACGCGAGTGTCTCGCTGGTGGGCATCTGCACCCTCGCCGAGGCCGGCCCCGAGCACCTCAGCTTTCTGCGCAGCGGGCGCTACGCGCGGCAGCTCGAGAGCACCCGAGCGGGCGCCGTCCTGCTGGACCGGACTACCGACGCCGGCGGCCGCACGGTGATCCGCTGCGACGATCCGTACATCGCCTACGCCCGGGCCCAGGCGCTGTTCCACCCAGTGCGCTGGCCGAGGGCCGCTGTCGACCCGCGGGCCTGGGTCGCCGACGACGCCGAGGTGAACGGCGCCACTGTGGAGGCGTTCGCCTGGATCGGACCCGGCGCCAGGGTCGGCGCCGGCAGCTGGATCCAGGCCGGCACCTACGTCGGCGCCGGCGCCACCGTGGGCCGTGACTGCCGCCTGATGCCCGGCAGCATCGTGCTCGAAGAGTGCGTGCTGGGCGATCGCGTCTGGCTCAACCCCGGGGCCGTCATCGGCGGCGAGGGCTTCGGCTTTGCGCCCTCGGCGGCCGGTCACGTCAAGGTGCCGCAGATATCTCGAGCGGTGATCGGCGACGACGTCGAGATCGGCGCCAACTCCTCGGTCGACCGGGGGGCTCTCAACGACACGGTGGTCGAGACCGGCAGCAAGCTGGACAGTCTCGTGCAGATCGGGCACGGGGCGCGGGTCGGCAGCGGCTCGCTGCTGGCCGCCTTTGCCGCCCTTGGCGGCAGCTCACGGCTGGGGCGCTTCACGATGGTTGGCGGTAGATCGGGGATCAGCGACCACGTCACCACCGGAGACGGAGCACGCCTGGCCGGCGTCACCGCTGTTTTCAGCGACCAGCCAGACGGCGCCAAGCTGGCCGGTGTCCCCGCCATCGACGCCGGGGTCTGGCGCCGCGCGGTTGCGGCCTTCGCGCGCCTGCCCGAGCTCCTGAGACGGCAGCGGCGGCTGGAGAAGCGGCTGGACCGGCTCGAAGAGGGGGCCAGGGAGACGAGAGAGTGAGCGGCGCCGCCACCTCGGTCGGCCCCTTCAGCGCCGCCGAGATCGCCTCCTACGTCGGCGGCGAAGTGGAGGGCGACGGGACCGCCGAGCTCGTCGACGTGCGCTCGCTGGCCGAGGCCGGCCCCGAGCACCTCTCCTTTCTCTCCAACCGCCGCTACTACCGCCAGCTCAAGACCACCCGCGCCGGCGCGGTGCTGATCGACCGCCGAACCGACGCCCACGGCCACACCGCCATCCGCTGCGACGACCCCTATCAGGCGTTCGCTCGCAGCCTGGAGCTCTTCCACCCGACGCCCTGGCCGGAGCCCGGCGTCGATCCCCGCGCCGCGGTGGCCGAGGATGCCGTGGTGGAGGGTGCCACCGTGGAGGCGTTCGCCTTCGTCGGCCCGGGGGCGAGAATCGGCCCCGGCAGCTGGATCGAATCGAGCGCCTATGTCGGCGCTGGCGCCGAGATGGGCAAGTCCTGCCGGCTCATGCCCCACAGCGTGGTGGTGGCGGGCTGCCGGCTGGGCGACCGTGTCTGGCTGAACCCGGGCGCCGTTGTGGGCAGCGAGGGCTTCGGCTTCGCACCGTCGCCGGCGGGCCACGTGAAGATCCCCCAGACCGGCCGCGCGGTGATCGAGGATGACGTGGAGATCGGCGCGAACAGCTGTGTCGACCGCGCCACCATGGGCGAGACCACCGTGCGGCGCGGCGCCAAGCTGGACAACCTGGTGCAAGTGGGCCACGGCGCCGAGATCGGCGAGGGTAATTTTCTGGCTGCGTTCGCCGGCGTCGCCGGCAGCGCCCGTCTGGGCAAAGGGGTCGTCCTGGCCGCCAAGAGCGGCGTCGCCAACCACCTGGAGATCGGCGATGGCGTGGTCGCCGCCACCGGCGCCCGGGTGCTCAAGGCTCAACCGGACGGCGCACGCGTGGCAGGCTACCCGGCCATCGACCATAAGCAGTGGCTCCGGGCCGCCACTCGCTTCGCCGACCTGCCGGAGATGGCCAGGCGAATCCGCAAGCTCGAGGCTCGCCTCGCCGAGTTGGAAAAAGAAGAGACGGAAGAGAAGGAAGGGGACTGATTTGACCACTCGATTCTTCGGCCAGCGCATCAAACGCAACGAAGATCCACGCCTGCTGACCGGTCAGGCGCTGTTCGTCGACGACGTGCACCTGCCGCGCATGGCGCACGTCGCCTTCGTCAGGAGCCCGTTCGCCCACGCGCGCGTCAACTCCATCGACGCCGACGCGGCGCGGCAGATGCCGGGCGTGGTGGCGATCTACACGGCCGCCGACCTGGGCGACTACTGGCAGCCCGGACCGCTGCTGGTGCCCCCGCCGCCCATCGAGCGCTGCGAGTTCCACCAGCGCACCCAGGTACCGCTGGCCAAGGACAAGGTGCGCCATCTGGGTGAACCGGTGGCGGTGATCGTCGCCGAGAGCCGCTACGAGGCCGAGGACGCCAAAGAGCTGGTGATGGTGGACTACGAGATGCTCGACGCGGTGGTCGACATGGAGGCGGCGCTCACCGCCGAGGCGCCGCTGGTGCACGAGGATCTCGACAACAACGTCGCCGCTCACGTCATCCAGGAAAAGGGCGACTACGAGGCGATCAGGGACCAGGCTCATCTGCTCGTCCGCCGCCGCATGATCTACGACCACGGCGCCGCCGCCGCGATGGAGAACCGCGGCGTCGTCGCCGACTGGGACTCGCGGGCCGGCAGGCTGTCGATCTGGGACACCACCCAGGCGCCCATCGTCATCCGCAACGGCCTGGCGGGCATGCTGGGACTCTCCGAGAGCCAGGTGCGGGTGGTGGCGCCGTTTGTCGGCGGCGGTTTTGGCCCCAAGATCATGATGTTCTACCCCGAGGAGGTCGTGGTGCCCTGGCTCAGCATGCAGCTGGACCGGCCGATCAAGTGGATCGAGGATCGGGAGGAGAACTTCACCGCCACCACCCAGGAGAGGAGCCAGACCCACGACTGCGAGATCGCCGTCGACGCCGAGGGCAGGATTCTCGGGGTCAAGGACGTCTACCTGCACGACACCGGCGCCTACGACCCCTACGGGTTGACCGTGCCGATCAACAGCCAGTGCACCCTGCTGGGCCCCTACGACATCCCCAACTACTACTCCGAGTTCACCGCCGTCTTCACCACCCTGCCGATCGTGACCCCGTACCGCGGCGCCGGCCGGCAACACGGGGTGTTCGTCATCGAGCGGCTGCTCGACCTGACGGCGCGCGAGCTGGGGCTGGACCGCACCGAGATCCGGCGCCGCAACTTCCTCTCCCCCGACGCCTTCCCGCACGACAACGAGGTGATCTTCCAGGACTTCGCGCCGCTGGTCTACGACAGCGGCAACTACGAGCCGCTGCTCGACAAGGCGAAGGAGATGATCGGCTACGACGACTTCGCCGCCGAGAAGGCGCGGCTCGAGGCCGGCGGCAAGAAAGTCGGTCTGGGGCTGGTCTCTTACGTCGAGGGCACCGGCATCGGCCCCTACGAGGGCTCGCGGGTGCAGGTCCAGGCCTCGGGCCGGGTGAGCGTCGTCACCGGCGTCGGCACCCAGGGGCAGGGCCACATGACCTCCTTCGCCCAGATCGTCGCCGACCAGCTGGGCGTCGACCCGACCCGGATCGACGTCGTCACCGGCGACACCGACCAGTTCCACTGGGGCGCCGGCACCTTCGCCAGCCGCGGCGCGGTGGTGGCCGGCAACGCCATCAACGAGGCGGCGTCGAGCGTGCGCCGCAAGATCCTCAAGCTGGCCTCGGAGGAGTTCGAGGTCAACGCCGAGGATCTCGAGCTGGCCGACGGCGAGGTCCGGGTCAAGGGCGTTCCGGATCGCCGGCTGCCGCTGGGCGAGCTCGCTCTCAAAGCCAACCCGATGCGCGGCGCCGTCAAGCCGGGCACCGAGCCCGGGCTCGAGGCCACCGAGTACTTCGGCCCCGAGCGCGGCGCCACCGCCTCCGGTGTGCAGGCCATGATCGTCGCCGTCGACCCCGAGACGATGAAGCTCGACATCCTCAAGTTCGTCGTCGTGCACGATTGCGGCGAGGTGATCAATCCGTTGATCCTCGACGGCCAGATCCACGGCGGCGTCGCCCAGGGCATCGGCAACGCCTGGTACGAGAAGCTGGTCTACGACGATGGCGGCCAGCTGCTGAACGCCTCGTTCATGGACTACCTGCTGCCGACCTCGCTCGACGTGCCGCGCATGGACACCGCCCACACCGTCACCCCCTCGCCGCTCAACCCGCTGGGCATCAAGGGCGTCGGCGAGGCCGGGGCGATCCCAGTGGGGCCGCTCTTCTGTCAGGCGCTGGAGGATGCGCTGGGGGTGCCGGGCCTCGAGCTGCTGGAGATCCCGCTGTCACCGAGCAAGGTCTGGGAGATGGTCGAAGCGAGCAAGGCCACGGGCTGAGCCGGTCGGCGTCGTGTCCTCTAAACGCTACCCAGCGCCTTGCGCACCTCGTCGAACCAGTTGAGGACCACGTGGACCTCTGCCGGTCCTTGCGGCGCCTGGCCGGCGAAGACGAAGCGTGTGCCGTCGGGCGAAACGTCGTAGGAGCTCCCGAAGGGCGCTTCGAAGAGCATCCGCGGCCGCGAGGCCTCGAACTCCTCGCCGCTCTGGATCGCCGCAGACATCAGCTTGCCGCCACTGCGAAAGAAGAGCTCAGCGGCCGTCTCGGGCCATCTGGGATGAAACCCGCCGTCGGTCGATACCTGCCATTTCGCACCGGTCAAGGGGTAGCGCCGCACGTAGATCTCGCTACGGCCAGACTCGTCCGACCGATAGGCCAGCCAGCGCCCGTCTGGAGACAGCCTCGGGCTGTCCTCGTTGAACTCCGTTTGCAGCAGGAGCCTCGGTTCCCCACCCACCTCGGCTTCCCAGATGTCCATGCCCGTTTCGGCATTGTGCTCCTCGTAGAAGACCCGGCTGCCATCCGCCGACCAGTCGCTGAGTCGGCCGTAGTGGTTGTCGACCAGGAACAGCGGGCGCTCGTCGCCGCCGCCGCCGCTCGAGACCGACAGAGCCTTGCCGCGCCCGTAGCTGCTGAAGCCGATCTGCCGGCCGTCGGGTGACCAGGTGGGTGCCTCGTCGGTTCCCAGGGCATAGGTCAGTCGCGTCAACGTCCCCCGGTCGAGCTCGTAGAGCCACAGATCGGAGTTGGCTCCGGGGATCTCGACGGCGATGCGTCTGCCGTCGGGCGACCAGGCGGGAGCCACGTAGTGTCTCGGCGGTGCAGGGAGCACCGTCACCTCGCCCTGGCGATCCGCCAGGAGGAGGGGTTGATCAGCGCCGGCGCCGGGAGCGTAGACCAGGGTGCCAGCGTCGGAAACGTCGATCTGGGCCAGGCCGAGACCCCTCCAGAGCACGCCCTCGAGCATCTGCACGGGGGTTCCCACGATGCGGGGGCGCGACAGGTCGAATGGCGCGATCCACATCTTCTCTTCGCGCAGGAAGAGCAGATGCCCGGTCGGCAGATAGCGGGCGTAGCTCGCGTTCTCCAGCACTATCTGCCGCGGGCCCCCTCCGGCAGGCCGAACCGCGGCTTTGTACTGGTAGTCCCCCTGCCCGTAGGTCGTGAACAGGATCGCCCCGTCCGGCAGGACCTGCGGCCAGACGTAGATGGCGTCCTCCGCGCGCGCACCGGCATCCAGGATCTGCGTCGGCGTGCCGCCCGAGGCGGGGATCCGCCAGATGCCGGCGTACATCCCGGGGACGTAGACGATGGTGCCGTCGGCGGCCCAGGAGGCGCCGCGCAGCCCCGCTGCCCGGCACAGGGTGACCGGGTCTCCGCCCTCGACCGGGACCTTTCGCATCTGGCCGGCCGCCAGAAAGCCGAGCTCCGACCCGTCGGGGGAGAAGAACGGCTGGCTGGCACCCTCGGTGCCCGGCACCGCGAGCGCCTCGAGGCCGTCGAGCTGCCGCAGGTAGATCTGTGTGCCCTCTGCGGTGGTGCGCGAGAAGGCGATCCGCTCTCCCGCGGGGTCGATGGCGATGGCGGGACTGTAGATACCGCCCAAGCGGGAGCCGGGCCCCAGCTGCAGGGAGAAGCGCGTCACCCGCGGCGCCGGTGGGGGCCTGGTGTGAAGCGTCCAACCCACCGCGCCGCCGATCACGAGGCCCGTCAGAGCTGCCGCAGCTACCGGAGCGATCCAGGAGCGCCGGCGGGCCGTGCCCGACGGTCCGCCTCCGGCCAGCTCTTCTCCGGGACCGGCGAGCGCCTCGACGATCTCCAGTCGAGCGTCGGCGATGTCGTGAAGCCGCTTTGCGGGCTCCTGCTGGAGGCAGCGACGGAGAAGCCGTCGGATCTGCCACGGTGTCGTCGCCGGAAGAGCCTGCCAGTCCGGCTCGCCCCGAACCACCGCCGCCAAGATATCGGGCACCGTCTTGCCACCGAAAGCGCGCCGGCCGCTGAGCATCTCGTACAGCAGACAGCCGAACGCCCAGATGTCGGCCCGCTTGTCCACTGGCTGGCCGCGGACCTGCTCGGGACTCATGTAGGCGGCGGTGCCGGTGAGGACGCCCGGGCCGGTCATCTCGGCCATCAACGTCGGAGACTGGGAGAGGTCGACGTCGAGAGCCTTCGGTTCCGCCGTTTTGGCCAGCCCGAAGTCCAACACCTTCACTTCGCCTTCCGGTGTCGCCTTGACATTGGCCGGCTTGAGGTCGCGGTGGACGATCCCGCACGCGTGGGCTGCCTCGAGAGCTTCGGTGATCTGACGGGCCAACTCCATCGCTTTCCTCGCTGGGACTGGACCTCTCGAGATGAGATCGGCCAGGGTGTCCCCTTCGACCAGCTCCAGAATCAGGAAGGACTTACCTTCCGACCTCTCCATGCCGTGGATGGCGGCGATGCGGGGATGGTTGAGCGAGGCGAGCATCTTCGCCTCTCGCTCGAAGCGGACGACGCGATCGGCCTGCTGGGTGAACTCCTCCGGCAGCGCCTTGATCGCCACCTCTCGATCCAGGCGAAGGTCTCGGGCCCGATAGACGACCCCCATGCCTCCAGCGCCGAGTTCGCCGAGGACTTCGTAGTGGGCGATTCTGTCTCCGAGCATCACCGACTCAGAAGAGTGTGCTGCTAGCTAGTTGAGCTTCGCGAGTGGAAGGAGTCTACACCTCGGGCACGCGCTCCGTCCTGAGCGTTCCTGTTTCGGGAGTGGCAGCGCAGACTCCTTGCCGGAGCCGAGTCAGCTCCTTCAGCCATCGGCCGATCTGGTTCCAACTGGGAACGGAGTGGGCTACCACCGCGGCAAGATTGCAGGGCCCGATTCCGTCTTTTCGATGGCATGGAGTTGGGCGGGGCGAATCGATTGACATATTTATGTCAGCCTTCTATGCTGCGACATATGCGCACCACGGTCCGGCTCGACGATGAGCTCCTGTCGGAGATCAGAAAGGTAGCGGTGAGTCGCGGCATGACCCTCACGGCGGTCCTCGACGAGGCCCTGCGCGAGATGCTGGCGCGACGGGCACGGACGGAGGCGGCGGAGCCGCCGAGCCTGCCCATCTTCAAGGGCCGCGGTCTGCAACCCGGGGTCGATCTGGACGACTCGGCCGCCCTGCTGGAGCTGATGGAACGGCCGGATGATCCTGCTTGACGTCAACGTGCTGGTCGAGGCCTTCCGCCAGGACGCGCCGCGGCATGCGACGGTGCGGCCCTGGCTGGAGAGCACCATCGCCTCGGAGGGCGCCTTCGCCGTCTCCGACCTCGTGCTGAGCGGCTTTCTCCGCGTCGTGACCCACCCCAGGGTCTTCGATCCGCCGACACCGCTGACCGCAGCGATGGATTTCGCCGAGGCGCTGCGGGCACAGCCCAACTGCGTGTCCGTCGCACCGGGCAACCGCCACTGGGGCATCTTCCGCCGTCTGTGCCTCGAGGCCGACGTGCGTGGCAACCTGATCCCCGACGCCTACCTGGCCGCCCTGGCGGTGGAGTCGGGTAGCGAGTGGATCAGCTCGGACCGGGATTTCAGCAGGTTCCAGGGTCTGAGGTGGCGCCCACCCGCCTGAAGAGGCCGCGCCACCGCCGGACAGCCGACCGCCGGGCCGGCGCGTGGTCGTCATGCGCGGCACCCCCGGAAGCGGCGTATGCTGCTCGCCGATCGTGCCCGTACGCGTCTCACTCGGCGGCCGGCTGACCGAGGCTCGTTTCGTCGACCGCCCGAACCGGTTCGTTGTCGAGCCGGAGCTGGCGGGCGGCGAGGTGGTGACCGCTCACCTGGCCGACCCCGGCCGGCTGCGCGAGCTGTTGCTGGCGGATCGGCGGATCTGGCTACGCACGGCGCCGGAGGGCGGCAGGCGAAAGACCGGTTGGAGCGTGGTCCTGGTCGAGCGCCCGGACGGCCGCGGCCTGGTGTCGGTGGACACGACACTCCCCAACCGCCTCGTCGAGCGGGCCCTCACCGCGAGCGCCCTGCCCGAGCTCCGCGGCTGGTCCCTGGTCCGGCGTGAGGCCCCGGTGGGCCGCCACCGCATCGACTTCCTGCTCGCCGGCACCGGCGGTCGGGAGATGCTGCTCGAGGTCAAGAGCGTCACCCTGGTCGAGGGCGGCGAAGCCCTCTTCCCCGACGCGGTCACCGCTCGCGGCGCTCGCCACCTGCGGCTGCTGCAGGGGGAGGTCGCTTGCGGCCGCGCGGGGGCGGTGATGTTCGTGGTCCAGCGCGGCGACGCCCGCCGAATGCGGGCCGCGCGGGAGATCGACCCCGCCTTCGCCGCCGCCCTGGACGAGGCCCGCGCCGGCGGCGTCGAGATCCACGCCCGGCGCTGCCGGGTGGCCCTCGATCGAGTGAGCCTGGGAGCGATCCTGGCGACGCGCTGAGGGCGCCGAGCCGGGTCCGCACCGAGGTGGGCCGTCCCTCCACCGGGCCGGGTGGCCGCGGCGGGGGCACGGCCTCGCACTCACTCAGCCGGCAACGGCGGTCCCGTGAATCGAAGCTCGAACTCGGCCGCGATCTCGCTGATCCGCGGCATGTCCTCGGGGATCCTCAGTCCCTCGGCCGCGACGGCCGCGAAGAAGTGCTCGAAGCCGCCCGGCGACATGATCGTCAGCTGAGTGCCGCCGTTCTCCCCGAGCACGCGATAGGTGTGCTCGGCGCCGCGCGGGACATAGGCCGCTCCACCGGCTTCGATGAAGACCTCCTGGCCCGCCACCACGAACCGCGTGCGTCCCTCGAGCACGTAGAACGTCTCGTCGGCATCGTCGTGCACGTGCATCGGTGGCCCGCCGGGTCCCTCAGTCTGAGACCAGAAGATGCTCGTCGCCTTGCCGGTGTCCTCACTGGCCAGTACTACCCGATAGATCGTGTGGTTCCATTCGACCGACTCGTGCGCCTCCCCGTTCGACGGGGACCTGCAAAGCGCAGCTCTGATCGCCCGCAGGTCAGTCGTTCGCCGCGGCGCGGACGAGCGCCCGTACCGCCCAGTCCATGGTCTCCTCGGCGCTCTCGCGATCCAGGCCCAGGACGTCTTCGAGCACGATCACGGACTCGACGCCGATCATCACCGCCAACGCGATCCGCAGCCGCTCGAGAGCTTCTCTGTCGAGCTTCCCGGTGAGCGGCTCGAGAGCCCGCTCCAGGATGACCGCGCGGCGCGCGCCGCGCGCCTCCATCTCCTGACCGGGCTCCTGACGGAGTTTTCGGTCGTGCCAGTTGCGCAGGAAGATCCGGTACTGGATCTCGTTGCGCACCGAGAAATCGTGCAGCGCCTCGCGCACCCGGCTGACCCTGTCCTCGGCGGAGGTCGGCGGCTCCTGGTCTCCGAAGATGGACTCTTCGGTGGGGGCGTCGAGGTCGAGCTCGGTCTCTTCCAGGATGGCATCCCGGCTCGGAAAGTAGCGATAGGCGGTGGCCCTGGAAACGAGGGCCCGCTCCGCGACCGTTGGCACCGTCGGAGTCAGCCCCTCACGGGTCATCTGTCGTGCCGCTTCGAGCAGGGCGCGCCGGGTGCGCAGCTTTTGTCGGGCTCGGGTGACCATCTTGAGACTCTAGTCTCTTCATGATACAAAAGTATCACCAGCGCGACAAGCGCACGCAAAGGAGCACTGGTCATGGGAACGACGAGATCGAACGGAGCGAGGACCAAGACAGTCTGGATGATGGGCCACCGGGTGACGCTGATCCCCTGCGGCGACCGGTACTTTGCGCTCGACATCACGACGCCGCCTGGCGTGCCTGGGCCGCCACCCCACTATCACGAGGACAGCGACGAACTGTTCCACGTCCTCGAGGGGAGTCTCGAGATTCGCAGCGGAGACGAGTGGCTGCGGCTCGAAAAAGGGGAGTCCTTCACGGTTTCCCAAGGTGCCGTCCACACGTTCCGCAATCCGACCGACGCCGACGTGCGTTGGCTCACCGGCTGGAGTCCGCTCGGCTTCCAGGAATGGTTCGGCCGCTACGGCGTCGACGCGCAGGAGCCCGATGCGAGAAACCGATCGGTGAGCGAGGAGGTCATCGGCCGGGCGGTGGGGGCCTGCGCCGGCTTCGGCATGGTGATTGCCGACGCGTAACGGCTGCGACCCCGGGCCGCTCCGAATCTGCCGCACCTCGGTCGAAGTCCCGCTGCTCGAGCTGCTGCTGGATCCGCCGCTAGTGGTGGTTGGCGATGAAGGCGTCGTCGGTTGGCTGCCGGTCGGCCAGCTCCTCGCCCGGCGGGATAAGCTGAACCCCGGTCTGCCATGCTCGCCGAGCCAGTCCTAGCGGTACTCCTGTTCAGCTCGCTGGCCGCCCTGCTGGCAGTGCTGGGGGTGCTGCCCTTCGTCTCTGGCCGTCGCCCGGCGGCGGTCTGGATCGCCGGCGCCTACGCCCTGGCCTCGGGGCTGATGCTGGGGGCCGGGTATCTGCTCATGAGCCGCGGCCTCGAGCGCGGCGCCCTGAGCGTCGTGGTCGGGGCGGCGGTGGGGGTGCTCTACGCCTGGTGGATCAAGCGCTACACCGGCGCCCACGTCTACGATCGCCGGCCGGAGGCCGCCGAGGACGAGGGCATGGCCTACAAGCTGCTGCTCGAGAACATGCTGCACGCCGCCGCCGAGGGCGTCGCCATCGGCGTCGCCATGGTGCTCGAGATCAAGCTGGGTGTCTTCGTCGCCCTGGCGCTGGCGGTGCACAACATCGGCGAGTCCATGGCGCTGACCGACGGCCTCAGCCGGCGCGGCATCTCCGTCAGCGAGGCCGCTGGGCTGTGTGTCGGCACCAACGTGCCACAGCCGCTCCTGGCGCTGGCGGTCTTCGCCCTCGACCCAGTGCTGGCCGGGCTGCTGCCGGCGGCGCTCGGCTTCGCCGCCGGCGCGCTGGTCTTCCTGGTCCTCACCGAGCTGCTGCCGGCATCCTACGAGCGCGCCAGCGGCACGGTGATCGCCCTGGTGGTGAGCGCCACCGCCGGCGCGGTGATCCTGCTCGAGGATTTCTTCGTATGAGCGACCTCGTGACCTCGCAGGTGGGCATGGTCTTTCTCTACGGCCTGATCACCGCGGTGGCCACCGGCCTGGGCGCACTGCCGTTCCTCTTCATGCGCCGGGTGTCGCCGAAGAACGTGGCCATCGCCAACGCGCTGGCCTCGGGATTGATGCTGGGCGCCAGCTCCGGGCTGCTGCTCGAGGGGGCCCGCTACGGGACCCGTCAGACAGTGGTCGGTGGCGCGCTGGGGGTCGCCTTCATCCTCGCCGGCGAGCGTCTGCTGGCCGGCCGCGAGGCGGCGTTCGGCGCCCTGCGCGGCGCCGGGGCGCGCAAGATCCTGCTGATCCTGGCGGTGATGACCCTGCATTCGTTCTCCGAGGGAGTGGCGGTGGGGGTCGCGTTCGGCGGCGGCGCCAAGCTGGCGACGCTGATCACCATCGCCATCGCGGTGCACAACATCCCCGAGGGGTTGGCGATCAGCGCCGTCATGCGGCCCAAGGGCTCGTCGATCGCGGCCTGCGCCGGCTGGAGCATCTTCTCGTCGCTGCCCCAGCCGCTGATGGCGGTGCCGGCGTTTCTCTTCGTCGAGGCGTTCGAGCCGCTGCTGCCCTACGGCCTCGGCTTCGCCGCCGGGGCGATGGTCTTCATGGTCTTCTTGGAGCTCCTGCCCGAGGCGTACGAGAGCGCCTCGGCCACCACGGTAGGGCTGTGGGTCAGCTCGTCCCTCGGGGCGATGATCCTGTTCCAGCGGTATCTCTGAGCGGCCGCTCAGGGTCGGAAATGCCCGCCGAGCTCAGCCGGCAGAGGCCCGACGAGCGTCGTTGAAGGCAGCCGCTATTCGCCGCTGCCAGCCAGCTCGGCCCGAATCTCCTCGTTGTGCTCGCCGAGGGTCGGCGGATGCCGCCGGTAGGTGGGCCCGGTATCCGACAGCCGGATCGGGTTGCCGATGGAGCGCACCAGACCCAGCATCGGGTGCTCCAGCTCGACGATCATGCGGCGCGCGAGGAGCTGCTCGTCTGCCAGGGTGTGGTCGGGAAAGTTGATCGGCCCCGCCGGGATACCGGCCGCCACCAGCTCCTCCACCCCGTCGTCGGCGTCGCGCTCGGCCAGCCGCCGCTCGATCTCGGCGATGAGCTCGGCGCGGTGCTCGTTACGCGCCTGGTTGGTGGCGAAGCGCGGGTCGGTCATCAGGCTCTCCGCGGCGCCCAGGACGCCGCAGAAGCGGGCCCAGAGCCGCTCGGTGCCGACCGCGATGATCATCTCCTTGTCGCGGGCGCGCACCGGCTGGTAGGGGGTGATCGTGGGGTGAGTGTTGCCCATCTTCAGCGGCCGCTCGCCAGTGGCGAAGTAGGAGCCGCCGACGTTGGCCAGCCAAGTGGTCTGGCTGTCGACCAGCGCCACGTCGATGAGCTGCCCCCCCTCCGAGCCGTCGCCCCGATTGTCGCGCCGGTAGAGCGCCGCGAGGATGCCGATCAGGGTGTAGAGCCCGGCGGTGATGTCGGCCATCGGCGTCGGAAAGCGGATCGGTCCGTCCTCCGGTCCGCCGGTCAGCGCCATCAGCCCGGCCTCGCCCTGGGCGATCACGTCGTAGCCGGCGCGGCCGGCCTTGGGCCCGGTGTGCCCATAGCCGCTGATCGCGGCGTAGACCAGCCGCGGGTTGCGTCCGCGCACCGTCTCGGGGTCAATGCCGGCCCGCCTGAGCGACTCCATTCGCGGGTTGTTGGTGATGAAGACGTCGGCGGTGTCGAGGAGCCGCGCCAGGAGCGCCGAGTCGGCGGCCTCCTTGATGTCGAGCTCCAGGCTGCGCTTGTTGCGGTTGACCGATAGGTAGTAGGCGCTCTCGCCGTCGAGGAACGGCGGCCCCCAGCCGCGCGACTGGTCGCCGACGCCCGGCCGCTCCACCTTGATGACATCGGCGCCCAGGTCGCCGAGGAGCATGGCGCAGTAGGGGCCGGCCAGCGCCTCGGTCATCTCCACGACACGCAGATTGGCCAGCGGGGAGGTATTGGGTGCCATGCTCATCGTGCTCCTGTCGGGTCGAAGGTGGAGGTGCCGCCCGTCACCGTCACGGGAGTGGCGGTCCGGGCCAGAACCTCGGGATGTACAAGGTGGGCGGCCGACTCCATGGGCTCGACTTCATAGGTCACCAGCTCCAGGTCCGGACGCTGGCCACGGCGGATCGCCACCGCCAGCCGGTGCTCGGCGGTGGGCGCCAGAAGCTCCACCTGCCAGTCCTCGGCCCGATCCCCGATCTCGGGCTCAATGCTCAGGTGGATCCGGCCGCCGGGCGCGATCTCGTAGGCCAGCTTGCGCGCCGGCAGGGCCAGGAAGCCGCTCCCGCGCGCCTTGACGTACGCCTCCTTGAGCGTCCACAGATCGCAGAACAGCTCTCCCCGGGCCCGTCCGGCCAGTCGCTCCAAGGCCGCTCGCTCGGCCGGCGCAAAGCCGTGCCGGGCCAGGGCCAGCGGATCGCTCAGCCGTCTGTCCGGCCGCTCCACGTCGACACCGGCGTCCAGCCCGAGGGTCACGACACAGGCCACCAGCCCGCGGGTGTGCGAGAGGTTGAAGCGCAACGGCGGCACCCCGGTGGGGCCGGCGATCTCCGGTTTGCCCTGCGGCCCGGTGCGGAACTCCCAGCTCCGCGGCTCGACGTCGGCGTAGCGCGACAGGGTGGTCCGCGCCAGCGCCCGACCCGCCAGATGCTGGCGCCGCGCGGCCTCCACCCGGAAGCGCCGCTCGGCTGCCGCCTCCGCCGGCGACAGCAGCTCGCGCCAGCGCTGTTCGACCGGCGGCGGGATCGACTCGCGCAGTCGTAGCAGCCAGAGATGGGCCTCGTCGTCAGGAAGCTCTACGGGCCGCGGCTGAGCGGCGCTCGCCGGGGTCTCGCTCATCCGGGGATGCGCATCCGGCCCTCGCCGACCAGCACGCAGCTGCCACCCACCCGCACCTCCCGGATGGCTCGACGGTCGCCGCTGATCTCCACTTCGATGCGGCTCGGGCGGCCCATCTCGTAGCCCTGCTCGCAGACCACCGGCACCCGCTCACCGGCCTCCACCAGGCCGTGACGCATCAGGTAGCAGCCCAACGGGCCCGCTGCCGAGCCGGTCGCCGGGTCCTCTGGCACGCCGGCCGCCGGGGCGAACATGCGGGCGTGGACCGTGCCGTCGTCGCCGGCGGTCTCGCGGCTGAACAGGTAGGCGTGCTGGCTGGCGAACCCTCCCAGGAGCTCCTCCCAGAGGTCCAGCCGAAGCCGGGCCCGCGCGACCGCGGCCAGACCGGCCAGCGGCACCATCAGATAGGGCACGCCGCAGGAGGCCACTTCCAGCGGCAGGTCCGGGTCCAGCTCGGCCTCGTCAAGGGTCAGCATGGCGGCGATAGCTGCGGGGTCGGGGAACCGCGGCCCGAACTCGGGCAGCGGCTGCGTCATCACCGCGCCGGTTGGCCGCCCCGCCTCGCCCTCCACCTCCACCGGCACCGGGCCGACCCCCTCTTCGAAGACGATCGTCGAGGGTGCCGCGATCCTGCCGTCCGCCGCCAGGGCGAACGCCGAACCGACCGTCGGATGACCGGCCATCGGCAGCTCCTCGAGCGGCGTGAAGATGCGCAGCCGGGCGAGGTTGGCAGCGTCACCAGCCGGCAGAACGTAGGTGGTTTCGGAGAGGTTGAGCTCACGGGCGATGCGCTGCATCAGCCTCTCCGGCACCTGCTCACCGTCGACGAAGACGGCCAGTTGATTGCCGCCGAACGCCTCGCCGGTGAAAACGTCCACAAGCAGGTATCTGGCGCTGTTCATCGGCTGTCCTCTCCTCGGGCTTCGCTCCGTGAAGAGCTCGAACCCGGCCTCACGGTCCAGTCTGCCATACCAGGGAGATCGCGCCCCGACGTGGCCAAACCCGGGAATTTTTCCCTACCCCCCGGCCAGACACCCCCCTCCTCCCGGCCCTCGCGGCCCGTGAGGATCTCGGGCCCTGGTCGAGCCACTCGGCTCAAACCCTGATTTTTCAATAACTTACAGCGCGCTCAGCGCGATCCGAAACGTTCTCCTGCAGTTGGAACGGCTGTTGCTAAACGGGTGTGCAGAAGGACAGACAGCTCATGACCCCACAGCGCATCCACCCACGGTTCCACCTGCAGCACATCATGGCGCGAACCGGCGCATTCGAGGCCTCGGTCCTCGACATCAGCCGCGCCGGGATGCGCATCGAGTCGCCGGTCGCCCTCGAGGTCGGCGCCCGGCTCGACTTCGAGGTCGGCGACCACAACCACCAGTTGGACGTCGGCGGCAACGTGCGCTGGAGCCGGCCCTCGGCCACCTCCGACACAGGCGGCATCTTCCGGT
>CALZJC010000063.1:18656-23086 GCA_945787525.1 Thermoanaerobaculia bacterium
ATACTCACCGCCGACGACAAGGGCGTATGGGCGCGGCTGGTGGCCGAGAACGGCACCACCGGACGGCCGGTGGCGAAGCGCCCCGGAAACGCGTCGGACAGCTCTCGCGTTCCGCTGCTCACCATACTTTCACCCGAGGACGGCACGGTGGTCCGACACCGAGCCGTGACCGTCATCGGACAGGTTCGGGATCCAGGTCTCGGAGCGATGATCGAGGTCAACGGAATACGTGCCCTCGTCTACGGCCGTCGCTTCGAGGCCAGGGTCCCCTTGACTGAAGGCACCAACCTACTGCGCGCCGCGGTGTCCACCAGCCTGTCAACAGTCTGCAGCTCTCCGGCGGTGCGGGTGACCCGGGTCCGCGCCTAGCCTACGAGAGCGTCTCCTCGCACGGCCGCCGCCGACGGACGCAGCCGGCGCCGTCGCGCCTGTAGACTCGGCTGTCCCTGGCCCGCGGGCCCGGGCGCGCTTGTTGTGGAAACCCCTCGGGACATCAGATCGCAGCCGGCAGTCTCCTGGCGCCGGGGCTCGGTCGCCGCCCTGCTGCTCGCTCTCGCCGTCTTCGCTTTCGCGCTCGCGGCATTCGACATCTTCTCGCACGACGTCTGGTGGCACGTCGCGTCCGGGGAGTGGATCCTCCAGCACGGCGCGGTGCCGCGGACCGACCCGTTCACGTCGACGGTTGCCGAGACGGAATGGGTCGACCACGAATGGGCGTCCCAGGCGCTGCTCGCCGTCGTCGACAGGGCGACCGGCGCGGCCGGGCTCGTCGGCGTGCGCATTCTCTTCGTGCTCGCGATCGCCGCCGTTCTGGTCTGGGCCCTGCGCCGGCGTGACGCGCCTCCGCTGGCGGTCGCCCTGCTGGTCGCGGTGGCGCTCAAGGCGGCGCAGCTCCGGCTGCAGATTCGGCCGGAGCTGGTATCGCTCCTGCTGGCCACGGCGCTCATCGGCTACTGCATGGGCCGACGATGGTCCGGGAAGACGCTTCTGCTGGCCCTGGTGGCCGTGCCCTGGGTGATGCTGCACGGCGGCTTCCTGATCGGTCTGGCGATCCTCGCCTGCCATGCCGGTGGCGGCCTCGCCGACCGATGGGTGGCCCATTGGCGGCCGTCGATGCCCGGCGCCGACGACCTCCGGTTCCGCTGGCTCCTGCTCGGCGCCGCCGCGTTGCTGACTCTGGCCAACCCCCTGGGGCTCCAGGTCTACAGCGTTCTCGGCCGGATCCACCACGCAGTTACCGTCTCCGGGCTGTACAACCCCGAGTGGAGCGCGCCCTACCTGTCCCAACAGCCGCTCTTCTTCGGCCTGGCCGCCGTTCTCGCCGTCCTCATGGTCGCCAGCCTGCGCAATCTCAGCCTCTCGACCATGGCGATCGGCCTGCTCCTGCTGGTCTATTCGCTGCGTTTCGCGCGCGGCACCGCGTTTCTGTCGCTGGCCTTCCCGATTCTCGCGTGGGAGTGCCTGCGCCCGGTGATCGCAGCGCCGGACGGCTGGCTGGGCAGGGCGGGCAGGGCCCTCACTACCGGTCGGCGCGGCGAGGTCCTGGCCGCGGCCCTGCTGCTGACCGCAGCCGCCGCGGAGCTGTCGAGTGGTTTCCCCCGTTTCGGCTTTGGCATCGATGCCCGGTTCGAGCCCGTCTGGGCGGCGGAGTTCGTCGCCCGCGAGCGCCCCGGGGGCGCGCTCTACAACGAGATAGGCGACGGCGGCTATCTCATCTGGCGGCTGCACCCGGACTATCCGGTGTTCCTCGACGGGCGCATCGAGCTGTTCGGAGAGCTGTTGCCGCAGTGGTCCGCGGCGCAGGCCGACCCCGAGCGCTGGAACCGTTTTCTCTCCGAGCATCGGGTACGCACGGCAGTCGTGCGTCCCGCGCCCGCCCGCCGGGGGGCCGCTTCGGAGCCGATCGGTCCACTGACGCGCGAGCTGTTCGACCCGGCTCGCTGGGCCCTGGTCCACTTCGACGACCACAACCTGATCTACCTGCGGCGGGATGCCGGTCACCGCGACCTCATCTCGCGGCTGGAGTATCGCTGCGTGCACCCGGAGAGCCTGCGTCAGCTGGTGGCCGCCGCTCTGGTGGACCCGGACGCCGCGGCCTGTCTGCAAACCGAGCTCGAGCGCCGTCTGAACGAGGAGCCCCCCTCGACCCTGGTCGAGGAGCTGTCGCGACGACTCGCCACGGCGGCCGCCGAGCACGTTCGCGTTGCGCCTGCCGAATGAAGGCCCCGGCACCGCCGGGCAAGAAGACAGGAGACTCCTCATGAGCCAAGAGAGCGTCTATACCTCGCGCGTTCGGATCGAGCGGCTGCGCGGGCCGGTGCGCCGCGCCTGGCTGCCGGCCGAGTCCGAGCCGACGATGTTCGGCGTGCACTCCGAGATCGCCGCGCACTATGGCGTCGACCCGGAGCGGTTCGCGCCCCACGCCACCACTCTCGACTATGTCGTCGCCGCGGCCGGCGGCTGACTGACCGGCACCCTGGCCGGAGCGCTGGAAGCGCGCGGCGTCGAGCTGGACGAAGGGGACCTCACCTCGGAGGTCGAGGGAGTCGTCGCCCACGACGACAAGGTGCTGGTGATCCGCTCCATCAAAGTCACCTACAGCCTGCACGTCGGCGCCGAGCACCGCGAAACCGCCGTCCGGGTGCACGAGTTCCACGCCGGCTTCTGTCCGGTGGCGCGGACGCTGGCGGGCTGTGTGCGGATCGAAACCGAGTTGGGGTTCACAGACGACTGACGCGGCCCAACAGAGCGCGCAGCTCGCTCACGCTGTCGAAGTCCAGCAGCGGCGTCTCGTCGTCGAGCGCCACCTCGACCACAGGATGGCGAGCAAAGAGCTGCCGCGCGCCGGCATCGCCGGTGATCGTGGCGAGCTCCGCGAAGAGAGCGTCGTCCACCAGCACCGGTGCGCCGCGACGGCCGCGCCAGGCCGGAACGACGATCAACGCGCCGCCCGCGGCATGCCTGGCAATCAGCCGGTCGATCAGATCGGCGGTCAGGAACGGCTGGTCGCAGGGCATGAACACGACCGCGGCGGCGCCGCCCGAAACCGCCCCCAGCCCGGCCCTGACCGAGCCACTCTGTCCTTGCCGCCAGTCCGGGTTGTGGACCGGATCGACCGCCAGGCCAGCGATAGCGCGGCCCACTTCGTCCGCCACGTGGCCGGTGACGACCACCACCCGATCGAGCCGCGACTCGAGGGCCCGGCGCGCGGCGCGCCGCACGGCCGGCTCGCCGTCGATCTCCACCAGCTGTTTGGCCAGCGGGCCGGCAAAGCGGCGCGAGCCACCGGCCGCCAGCACCACGCCCCGGTAGGCCGGAGTCGTCACCCGCCGTGGCTCGCCTTGACGACCTCGGCGATCACCGACAGGGCGATCTCCTCGGCGCGCCGGCCGCCGCCGACGTCGAGACCGATGGGCGAGTGGATACGGCCGATCTCGGCGGCCGTAAAGCCGCACTCCTCGAGAGCGGCGATGCGCTTGGCGTGGGTCTTGCGCGAGCCCAAGGCGCCGATGTAGCGGACCGGGCTGCGCAGTGCTGCCTCGAGCGCCGGCAGATCGATCTTGAGGTCGTGGCTGAGGACGGCGACATAGGTCGCTTCGTTGAGACCCGTCGCGGCCATCGCCTCGCCCGGCCAGTCGCGGATCAGCTCGTCGGCCGCCGCGAAGCGCTCGGCCGTGGCGAAGGCGGTCCTCGGGTCGATCACCACGGTTCGAAAGCCCAGCCGCACGGCGAAGGCGATCAGCGGGATCGCCACGTGCACGGCCCCTACGATGACCAGCTTGGGCGGCGGCGGGTGCACGTCGATGAACAGCTCCATCGCGCCGCCGTCCGCCGGCAGTGTGGCGCGCCGGCTGGCGAAATCGGCGAACGCCTCACCGGCGAGCCGCTGCGCGGCGCTGTCCAACTCGGCGCCGCCCAGGCCGCCGGGCCCGGCGGCCGAGGGGCGCAACAGGAGCTGGCGGCCGGTGCCCGGGCCGGCCACCACGGTGGCCACCGCCACCAGCTCTTCGGCATCCAGCGCGCGGCTCAGCTCGTCCCAGACCTCGGGCCTCACGGCTTCGACTCCGATGGCTCGGGCTCGAGCGGCTCGATGAAGACCTCGATCGTACCGCCGCAGGAGAGACCGACGCTCCAGGCCGTCTCGTCGCTGACGCCGTAGGAGACCAGCTTGGGCTGGCCGCTGGCCAGCACCGCTTTCGACTCCGCCAGCACCGCGCCCTCGACACAGCCGCCGGAGACCGAGCCCGCCATGTCGCCGGCTTCTGTCACCGCCATCTTCGAGCCCAACGGCCGCGGCGCCGAACCCCAGACCTTGACCACGGTGGCCAGCGCCACACGCTTGCCTTGGCGCCGCCACTGGCGGATCCGCGGCAGCACCTCACGCATCGGGTCTCTCCATGATCGCTCCGCCGGCTGCAGGTTACCTGCGG
>CALZJC010000064.1 GCA_945787525.1 Thermoanaerobaculia bacterium
ATGAGCCCGCCGCCCGCACGTCGAATGCCACCAGCTGCTTCTCGTTGCGCAGGTAGAGCCGGCCGCCGGCCAGGGTGGGAACGGTCCAGCACTTGCCCTTGAGCGCGTCCAAGGTGCCCTTCTCACGGTAGCCCTCGGCAGTCGCTTCGACCAGCGCCAGCTTGCCGCGGTCGCCGAGCACGTACAGGTGGCCGTCCGCCAGGGTCAGGGAGCCGTGGCCAAAGCCCTCGCGCACCGCCCATCTTTCCTCGCCGGTCCTGGCGTCGAGGCATTTCAGGGTGCCGTTGTCGAAGCCGTAGATGTGGCCTTCGTGATAGATCGAGCTGGAGAACTGGTTGCGCATCTTGGGGCTGGTCCACAGTTGGCTGACTGTGCCCATGCCGTCCTCCGGAGAGAGCTCGAAGAGCGCTCCGCCGGTGGAGTAGCCGGAGGCCACGAACAACCGATTCGGCGGGATGAAGACCGGGATCGCGGCGTTGACGTCGTAGGAGGTCTTCCAGGGCCGTTTCCACAGCACCTGCCCGTCCGTCGGGTCGACGCTGACCAGCTGGGTGCCGGTGAACAGCACCACCTGCCGCGACTCACCGATGGTCACCGGCAGGGCGGTGGAGTAGCCGGCCTTGTCGGACTCGGTGTGCCAGACCAGCCTGCCGGTGCCGCGATCCAGGGCGACGATGGAATGGCCTTTGCGGCCTCCGGCATCCAGGATCAGCAGGTCGCCCTCGACCAGCGGCGAGGTGGAGACGCCCCAGGTGGGCGGTCGCGAACCCAGCGTCTCACTCAGCTCCTGGCGCCACAGCTCTTCGCCGGTGGCGGTTTCGATCGCCGCCAGCGTGCCGTGAGCGCCGAGCACGTAGACCACACCGCCGGCCACCGTCGGCGTCGAGCGCGGCCCGTTGCCCATCATGTCCTTCCACCTGTCACCGAGCCGGTAGTTCCACAGCAACTTGCCGGTGGCGGTGTCGAAGACGCCCAGAATCTCCTGGCCGTCGGCCACGTAGAGCGTGTAGGCTCGGTCACCGACCACCGAGATGCCGGAATAGCCCTCGCCCAGCGGGACGCGCCACAGCTCGGCCGGGCCGGCCGCGGGCCAGGCTTCCAGCAGCCCGGTCTCGTCGGAGATGCCGTTCAGCCGCGGGCCGCGAAACTGCGGCCAATCGCTCGCCGCCGCGGCCCCGGGCAGCACCGCCAGCGCCGTCACGGCGGCCAGCGCGGTGCAGAGTGTCCTGCTTCTGATCATGTTTCGCATCGGTCTTCCCTTTGCACAGACAGGCTAGGTATAGCGGCCGCCCACGAACGGTTCGTCGTAGAAAGTCGGGAGGAGGAAATCGACCTGCAGGAGGCCGGCGCGGGTCAGCTCGACGCCGTCGTCGCGCAACCGCAGCATTCCCTGCCGCTCGAGCCGGGCCAACGGCTCGGCGAACTCGTCGAGGATCGCGACGCCGAACTTCTCGGCGAAATAGCCGGCGCCGAGCCGCCCCAGCTTGAGCTGCAGGATCATCTCGCGCACCAGCCGCTCGCGCGGCGTGGTCGGGTAGGCGCGGGCCAGCGGCAGCCGGCCGGCCGCCAGCCCACCGACGTACTCGTTCCAGTCGGACGAGTTCTGGTAGTGCATGCCGCCCAGATGGGAGAACGACGAGACCCCCAGGCCGACGAGGTCGGCGCCGTGCCACAGGGCGTCGCGATAGACAAAACGGACGCCGGCGCCCTTCTTGACCATGGTGTAGGCGCTCGACACTTCATAGCCGGCCTGCTCCAGCCGCTCGACGGCCCAGCGGTGCCAGCTGCGCTTGGTGGGCCAGTCGGCCAGCGGCCGGTCGAGCTCGCCGGCCAGAACGCCTGCAGAGTAGACGGCGTTGTAGGGCAGCTCCATCTGGTAGATGGTCACGCAGTCGGGGTCGAGATCGATGGTCTTCTCGACCGTGTCGCGCCAGCTGGCCTCGTTGTCGCCCACCATGCCGGCGATCAGGTCGACGTTGAGCACCGGGAACTCGAGCTCGCGGATCCAGGGCATCACTTCGTGGATCTCGGCCGACAGGTGGGCGCGGCCGTTCTCGCGCAGGACCTCGTCGTTGAAGTGCTCGACGCCGAGGCTCAAGCGGGTGACGCCGGCGCGCCGGATCGCCTCGAGCCTGGTGCGGGTGAGGGTGCCTGGCTCGCACTCGAAGGTGAACTCCTGCAGCGTGCCGTTCCA
Source organism: Thermoanaerobaculia bacterium (assembly GCA_945787525.1). GTDB lineage: Bacteria > Acidobacteriota > Thermoanaerobaculia > Multivoradales > JAHEKO01 > CALZJC01. The sequence continues at coordinate 2,195 of CALZJC010000064.1, forward strand.
GTCGAACGCGTCGCGCAGACTGCCGACCAGCCTCTCGAGATGCTTGACGCTGATGTACGAGGGCGTGCCGCCGCCGAAGTAGACGAAGCCCAGCGGCCGGTCGGACAGCGCCGGCCGCGCGGCGTAGAGGTCGGCTTCGCGCCCGAGGGCGTCGATGTAGCGGCCGATATCGCTCGCGTTCTTGTCGGTGTAGACCCGGAAGTAGCAGAACTTGCAGCGCTTGCGGCAGAACGGTATGTGCAGGTAGAGGCCGAATGGCGCTGCCGCTTCGCCGGGCGCGTCCAGCGCGCGGTCGACCGCCGGCAGGCAGTCACCGTTCCAGAACGAGAACGGCGGGTAGTTGGAGACAAAGACGCTGCCGACGCCGGTCTGCTCGACCTCGAGCGGGGTGGTTGCCGGTTCCGGCTGGCTCATGATCGGCGCCTGTTCCTCATCCGAAGCAGAAGAGCGTCCCGTCGACGGTGCCGATGACCAGCCGCTGGCGGCCCACGGCGGGAGAGGCCTCGAATCCGGAGCCGGCGTCGAACGTCCACAGCTCCGTGCCGTTGGCCAGATCCACCGCGAACAGCGTACCGTCCGCGGCGGCGGCGAACACCCGTGTGCCGACGATCACCGGCGAGGCGTTGATCTGCCCCTGCGTAGTGTACGTCCACAACCCCTCGCCTGTTTTGCGATCGATGGCGTGCAGCAGCTTGTCGCGGCCGCCGAGCACGACCCGGTCGCCGGCGACGGCCGGCGATGAGTAGAAGGGAAACGAGCGCTTTTCGTTGCGGTAGACCCAGATCGTCTCGCCGCTCGCCAGGTCGATCCCCCGGACCTCGTTCTCGAAGGTGCCGACAAAGGCCGTGTCGCCATCGACCGCGGCGCTGGCGCCGACATAGCCTCCCAGCTCCAGGCGCTTGGCCTCGGCGCCGTTCGCCAGCTCGACGGCTCGCAGGTAGCCGTCACAGCCGCTGATCACCGCCCGCTGCCGCCAGATCGACGCGGTGGCGTTGACGTAGCCATCGGTCTCGACCTGCCAGCGGAGCTCGCCGGTCTCGGGGGCGAGGCAGTAGAGGCGGTTGTCGTAAGCGCCGGCCAGGATACAGCCGCCGGCGGCGGTGGGCGACGCGCTGATCGGCCCTTCGGCCTCGAACATCCAGATCTTCTCGCCGCTGGCGGCGTCGACGGCATGCAGCCTGCCGAGCTCGTCGCCGAAATAGACTCGACCGCCCGCCACCAGCGGCGAGGACTTGATCTCCTCGCCGGCCTCGTAGGTCCACAGCAGCTTGCCGTCGGCCAGGTCGAGGGCGTACAGCCGGCCGTCGAGCGACGCCGCGTAGACCCTGCCGCCGGCGATCGCGGCGGTGGCCTCGAAGGCGTCATCGGCCTGGAAGCTCCACTTGGGTTCGAGCTTGGCCGGCAGGTCGCTGGCGGCGCGGCCGCTCAGCTGGGGATCGCCGCGGAAGCTCGTCCAGTCGCCGTCCGCCAAGACGGGCAGAGCGACGAACGCCAGCAGGCAGCCGAGGCATCGCGCGATCTCAGTAGGCGGCTTCATACAGTCTCCTGACCTCCTCCTCGCCGACCGGGCGCGGGTTGAAGCCGGCGGTCCACTCGCTGGTCGCGAGGCGCGCCAGCGGCGGCAGATCGCCGCGTTCCACGTCGACCTCGCGCAGAGTCGCGGGCAGGCCGCCAGCGGCGCGCAACGTCTCGAGACGCCGCGCCAGCGCCTCGCTGGCGGCGGCTGACGCGCTGCCGGTCAGCTCGCGGTAGAGCGTCTCGCACACCGCGCCGTTGAAGCGCACGACCCACGGCAGCATGAGCATCACCGCCGCGCCATGGGTGACGCCGTACCGTGCGGTGAGGGGGTTGGCCGTGGCGTGGGCGGCGCCCAGCATCGACTGTTCGACGGCGGCGCCCGCCAGGTGGGCTCCGAGGAGCATCTGCGCCCATGCCAGACCATTCGTGGGCCGGGCGAGCACGGTTTCGAGGGCTCCGTCGAGAAGCCGCCAGGCGGCGCGCGAGGTAGCGCTGGACAGGGCGTTGCGCCTGGTGGTGACGAAGCTCTCGACAGCGTGGGAGAGCGCGTCGAGGCCGCTTCTGGCGGCCACCGCGGGCGGCGCCGTGCGCGGCAGCTCGGGATCCAGGATCACCGCCCGGAAGCCCGCCCCGGGGTCGCCGCAGGCCATCTTGTCGTGCGTCTCGGTGTTCGAGATGAGGGCGTAGGACTGGGCCTCGCTGCCGGTGCCGGCGGTGGTCGGCACGCCCACCGAGGGCAGCAGCGGGCGGGTCGCCTTGCCGTAGCCGAGGTAGTCGGTCATCGCACCGCCGTTGGTGCAGATGAAGTTGATGCCCTTGGCGCAGTCCATGGTGCTGCCGCCGCCCACCGCCACCAGGCAGTCGGCGCGATGCCGCGCCGCCGCCTGGGCGCCGCGCTCGACGTCGGCCGCGGTCGGGTTCTCGGCCGCCCCGTACCAGACCGCCGTCTCCAGTCCGGCGTGGCTGAGCGCCGCCTCTGCCACGGCCGGGTGGCCTGCCGCGCGCAGCCCGGGATCACTCACCAGCAGGGGTCGCCGGACGCCGAGCCCGGCCGTCACCTCACCCAGCTCGGCCAGCCGCCCCGAGCCGAACAGCACCCGCGCGGTGCCGATAGGCGCCTCCCAGCTTCCTTGCGTGTCGATTGCGTGTAGGTCCATTCTTCGCGCCGCCGGCCGGCCATTCTCACACTGTCTGGTCCAGCTTGTAAGTACGTTGCAAGCCGCCTGCCGTTTTCGAGCAGAACGGGAGCGGCGAGCGGCTCATTCCCGGGGGTCGCGAGGAATCGGCCTGGCGATCCTCGCAGGCGGCGTATTGCCGCATGCTAGCCTGCCTTTCTCACCGATCGTCGTCGCGAAACCGTCTACGGCGTTTCGCGGAGGATTGGTGAGAAGGTCAGGCCAGGCTCGGTTGAAGCTTCGGGGGCGAGGGCGAGCGAGGAGGTGGAGAGTGAATAGATCGCCAGCGTCGGCGGTGGTCCTGGCAGGGGTGCTGCTGGGTCCCGGCATGGCTCAGGGGCAGATGCCGGTGGAGGCGGCGCTGCCGCCGCTCGAGCGGTGGCAGGGCAGCAGCCTCGAGCTGGCGGCGCCACCCGATGACCCGTGGGCGACGCCGTTCGAGCGCGGTGGCATGGTTCGCACGCCGTCCTACGACGAGACCGTCGCCTGGCTGGAGCGACTGGTGGCGGCGGCGCCGGAGCTGCGCATGGTCTCGCTGGGCAACAGCCCCGAGGGTCGCCCGATCCAGATGGTGATCGCCTCGCGCCAGGGGGCCGCGACGCCGGAAGAGCTGCACGCCGCCGGCCGACCGGTGCTCCTGGCCCAGGCCGGCATCCACTCGGGCGAGATCGACGGCAAGGACGCCGGCATGATGCTGCTGCGCGACCTGACGGTGGGCGGCCGGCTGGACAGTCTGCTGGACGAGGCCAGTCTGCTCTTCGTGCCGATCCTGAGCGTCGACGCGCACGAGCGCTCGTCGCCCTGGGGGCGCATCAACCAGCGCGGCCCGGCCGAGATGGGCTGGCGCACCAACGCCCGCAATCTCAACCTGAATCGCGACTACGCCAAGCTCGACACGCCCGAGGTGCGGGCGATCGTGGCGGCGATCGAGCGCTGGCGACCCGATCTCTACCTCGACCTGCACGTCACCGACGGCATGGACTTCCAGTACGACATCACCTGGGGTTTCAACGGGCGCCACGGCTGGTCGCCCGCCATCGCCGGCTGGCTGGCCGACCGGCTGACCCCCGCCGCCACCGAGGCGTTGAGCGCCATGGGCCACACCCCCGGGCCGCTGTTCTTTCCCCTGGATCGCAATGACCAGAGCCAGGGAGTGGTCGAGTGGACCGGTTCGCCGCGCTTCTCCAACGGCTACGGCGATGCCCGCCATCTGGCCACGATCGTGGTGGAGAATCACTCGCTCAAGCCCTACCGGCGGCGTGTGCTGGGCACCTACGTGCTGCTCGAGAGCGCCCTCGGAAGCCTGGGCGAGCATGGCGCCGAGCTGCGCCGGGCGGCGGCGGCCGATCGCGCAACGCGCCCCGATCCGCTGACGCTGGCCTGGAGAGTGGGCGGCGAGCCCGGCCGCCTGAGCCTGGCCGGCATCGAGCAGCGGCAGGTAGAGTCGGCCGCGGCCGGAGCACCGGTGACGCAGTGGACCGGCAAGCCGGTGACTCTCGACGTGCCCAAGGTGGTGATGTCCGAGCCCGCCGCCACCGCGGTGGCGCCGGCCGCCTACTGGATCCCGCCCGGCTGGCCGGAGGTCGTCGAGCGGCTGGCGGCGCACGGTATCCAGATCGAGCCCATCGGCGAGGAGCGCGAGCTCGACGTCGAGGTCTACCGGGTCGCCGGAGCCGAGCTGGCGACGGAGCCGTTCGAGGGCCACGTTCGGGTGACCGCGGAGCCGGTGCTCGAGAACCGCCGGCAGCGCTTCCCGGCGGGGTCGGTGCGGGTCAGCCTCGACCAGCCGCTCGGCCTCTTGACCGCCCTGCTGCTCGAGCCGGCGTCGCCCGACTCGCTCTTCCAGTGGGGCTTCTTCCTCGAGGTGCTGCAGCGCACCGAGTACGCCGAGCCCTACGTCATGGCGCCCACCGCCGAGCGCATGCTGGCGGCCGACCCGGAGCTGGCGGCCGAGTTCCGACGCGCGCTGGAAGCCGACGCGGAGCTGGCCGGCGACCCCAGGGCGCGGCTCGAGTGGTTCTACCGCCGCACGCCGTGGTTCGACGGGCGCTGGAACCTCTACCCGGTGGCCCGCGAGCCGGTCTCCGCCGACTAGCGGCATCGCCTGGGCAGCCCGGTGGCTCGCCAGCCGGTGGATCGAAGAAGCTCTCGGCTAGGCCAACCTGCGGCGCAGGACGAGCAACCCGGCAAGAACCAGCAGCGCCGCCAGCGCTGCGAGACCATACTGCCCGAGAGTCGGCACCTCGACGGCCCCGCACCCTCCTCCCGGAAAGCGGGCGCCCAACGACCCGCTGCCGAACGGACTGGCGACCACCGCGATGGTGATCGAATGGCTGCCCGCACCGAGCGGGAAGGAGGCGCTCGACCAACGGGGATCGCTACAGGCGGTGTCGTAGTCCCCCACCGAGTCGCCGGTCGTCGTCGGCGTCGAGGTGAGGCCGATCGGCACACCGTTGTCGTAGACCCTGAACTGGTCACCGCTCAGGCAGCAGTCGGCGATATCGAGGATCCCGGCGCCGTTGAACTCGAGCGGCCCGGTTATGGAGCCGACGTCTCCGAAGTTGAAACTGCTCCAGGTGCCATCGGTCGGCAGCGGTACGCGGCGAGTGATCGTACCGTCACCGCCGTTATCCTGAGCCTCGGCCGGGGTCACCTGAAAGAGACCGACGACCATTGCCAGGGTGAGCAAGAGCACGCGATTCCTCGACATTTCAACCTCCTCGTGGGCCGGATTCCAAACGGCCGGGTTGATGTGTGGGCAAACGACCGGGCGGTCGAGCGCAAGCCGCGTATGTCGTACTCGCAAAAGTATATGCTGCGAAGTGGCCCCGTACAAACGGCCGACCGCTAGCGCTTGATGATCTTGCGCAGCGCCGCAGCGCGGATCGCTTCGCGCACGGTAGAGCCCTTGGCCATCGCCCGCAGGTCGCGCTCGCGCAGACTCTCCAGCATGTGCAGGGCCAGGGGTGTCGGGGTCTGCGGGTTCTTGACCAGGGTCAGCCGAATCTCGTAGTTGGTCGACCAGCGGCGGTCCTTGGCGATGCGCTGCAGGACGCCGCTCGAGGCGGCCGAGGACTTGGCCAGCGCCAGGACCTCCTTGTCCTCGATCCTGGGGTTGGCCAGCAGACCCATGAGCACCTGGGGCGAGCTGTCCCGCAGCAGGATCCGGCGCTCGCTGAGCGTGGCCCTGGAGGCCAGCCGTATCTTCGCGGAGACGTTCATCTGGCGGATGCGGAACGCCGGCGATGCCCCCAGCATCTCGCCGTCGGCCGCCGCATCAGCCGCGATCGGCACATCTGTCGCGGGCTCCTGCCCGGGGGGTCCTTCGCCCCGCAGGAACTCCTCGAGGGTGCCGGGCTCGGTTGCCTCGAGCGCGGTGGCGAAGCCGCCGGTCCCGCCGCCGAAGACCTGCACCACCCTCGCCTCGACCGCCAGGCGCCGGGCGCCCCCCTGCCGCAGCTCCACCGTCAGAGAGGTCCAGAGCCTCATCGACTCGAACAGCCGCACCAGGCAGCCTTCTTTGGCCCGCCAGTCGGCGGCAAAGGCGCGCAGCGTCCGGTCGCTGTCGAAATCGAGCCGCAGCGTCGGACCGGCGCCGTCGAGGGTCACCCTCATGGCCGGCTAGCCTACACGGGCCAGCCTGTCCGGGCGCCGCCCCGTCCGGATAGGCGACCGCCGCCGTCGACCCGCGCTCAGTCCGCGTGCTGGTCGATCAGCACCGGGTTGCCGTCCGGATCGATCAGCGCCAGGCTTGCGGGCCCGGTGGTCGACTCGTCGGCTTCGGTGGCCAGGGCCAGGCCCTGCTCTTTCAGGTGACGCTGGATGTCCCGCACGTCGATGAACTCCTCGAGACGGTTCGTGCGGGCGTCCCAACCGGGATTGAAGGTGATCACGTTGCGCTCGAACATGCCCTGGAACAGGCCGATCGTGCTGTCGCCGTTCTGCAGGATCAGCCAGTTCTGCTCCGCCTGGCCGCCGGTCACTTCGAAGCCGAGTTTCTCGTAGAAGGCGCGCGAGGCGGCGAGGTCTTTGACGGCGAGGCTGATCGAGAAGTGTCCCAGGTGCATGCTGTGTCTCCTATCGGTATCGGAACTGGCCGAGACTTCCCTCGTCCGCGGGCCGAGGCTGCCTCAACCCCGGGCGGGGAGGATCTTGCTGTTGCGTAGCACCGCCGCCGAGATCAGGGTGATCAGCAGGCCGACGGGAAAGATCTCGAGGAAGGTGACCGGCAGGCGGAACACCGGATTGGCGTACTGTCGCTTGAACTTCTCCATTGCGGCGATCTCGGCCTCGAGCTCGGCGCCGCTCATGCCGGCAGCCTCTTTGCCGGCGATGATCGACCGCGCATAGTCGTCGGCGAAGGCGTAGTCGGTAAGCGACAGGTTGACCTCCCAGCCGACCACATACGCGACACTGGCCACGGCGGTGATCCCCAGCCCCAGCAGGGTGGCGGTGCCGAACTTGATGACGCCGCCCAGCTCCCGGTCGCGATACCGCTTGATGGCGACGAAGATGCAGCTCAGGGCGACGACCATGACCAGATAGCCGCCCAGCTGCGAGAACCGCGGCTCCTCGGCCCGACCGGCGAGGTAGGCGCTGATGATGCAGCTACCGATGATGACGATGCCGGAGACGGCGCCGTAGGTGAGGATGATCTTCTTCATCATGGCTCCTTCGGTTGCTTGGCGTTCCACCGACGCCGAGAAGGTAACCGGTCCGAGGCTGGCCGGGAATCACCCGAACGGGTGAATCTACCGGAATCACCCGTAACGACGAGCAGCACCGCAGGCGAATCAGGGCCCGATGTCGCCCAACCGTCCAGGGCCCTTCGTCGGTCTTTCAGGGGATGATCCGCAGCGCCCTGGCCTTCTGGATCGCCTGGATGCGGCGCGACACTTCGAGCTTGTCGTACAGATGGGCGAGATGTGTCTTGACGGTGTTGGGCGACACGAACAGGCGCTCGCCGATCTCCCTGTTGGAGTGGCCTTCCGCCAGCAGCTCGAGCACCTCGTGCTCGCGCTCGGTGATGCCCAGGTACTCGATGGCCTGGAGGTTCTTCTCGAACGGAGCGCTGCCGGTGCGGCGGGTCAGCCGCTGACCCACCCAGACGCCCAGACCGGCGAACAGCAACGCGATGACCACGACGTAGATCGGTGTCGAGAAGGTCCTGACTGCGTGCTGGTAGTCCAGCCACTGGAGAAGGAACGCGGCGCCGGCCATGGCCAGGCTGTAGAGCACGATCGTCTTCTTCATCGCACCGGATATCCTCGGCCGCACAGTCGCCGCGATCATATCCACCGCCGGAGCCGACTTCGCCATGCCCACCGCCGACACGACCGCCGCACGCGTCTGGGAGGAGGACCTCGAGGTACTCGAACCCCACTACGGGGTCGACGACGTACCGGCGCCGGTGGAAACGGTTCTCTACGCCTGGCAGCACACCCTGGTGGACGTCTCGCCCTATGTGCTGCCGCTGGTCGTGGCGCGGGCGGTGGGCTACAGCGACGCCCAGGCGGCCTACATGATCTCCGCCTGCCTGGTGCTGATGGGCGTATTTACGTTCATCAATACGACCTGGGGGCACCGGCTTCCCTCGGTGATGGGCCCGTCGGCGACCAACACCGGGGCGATGGCCTCGGTGGGCGCCATCTTCGGTGCGCCGGCGATGTGGATGGGCGCCTTTCTCGGCGGCATCTTCGAGGCCGTGCTGGGTGCCAGCGGTCTGCTGGGACGGCTGCGCCGCTATCTGCCGCCCTACGTCTGCGGCATCGTGGTGACCACCATCGGGTTGTCGCTGGCGAGGGTCGCCGGCGGCTGGGTGTTCGCCGACACCCGGCCGGCCATGCTGGGTCTGATCGGCGCCACCGGGGCGTCGGTTATTCTGCTGGCGGTTGCCGGCTATCGCTTCGGCCTGGGGATCCTGGCCCGTGGGTCGATTCTCTTCAGCCTGCTGCTGTTCGGTGTCATCGGCGCCGCCGCGGTGGGGCTGGCCGACTTCGACCCGGTGCGCGAGGCCGCCTGGCTAGGCCTGCCGCGGCCGTTCGCCTTCGGCGGACCGGGTCTCGGCTGGACGTTCGTCTTTGGCGCCGTCTTCGGCATCCTGGTCGGCTTCATCGGCTCCATCGCCGAGTCCATCGGCGACTACGCCGGAACCTGCGCCGTCTCCAAGGTGACCTACACGGTGCGCCACATCCGCCGCGGGATCACCGTCGAGGGCATCTCCTCGGCCGTGGCGCCGCTGTTCGGCGCCATCCCGCTGACCACCTACAGCCAGAACACCGGTGTCATCGCCACCACCCGGGTGGCAAGCCGGCGGGTGATCCAGGTGGCGGCCGGCATCCTGATGCTCTACGGCCTGTCACCCAAGGTGGGGGCGCTGCTGATCGTCATCCCACGGCCGATCGTCGGGGTGGTCTTCCTGGTGGTCTGCGGGATGATCACCGTCGCCGGGATCCGGCTGCTCGGGAGCGGCAAGAAGGACGAGGCGTACAACCTCACCACCGCGGTCGCCCTGGTGGCGGCGCTCACCGTGCCCCTGGCGGCGGGACGCGACGCCGAGTGGCTCGGCACGCTGGCACCGATCACCCGGCTCCTGCTGACCAACGCGGTGGTCATTGCCACGGTGCTCGCCATCACCCTCATCGCCGCGCTACGGGCGGCCCTGCCCGCACGCCCCATCTCGCCCCAGAGCGGTTAGACCGCCAGCAGCTCCGGGCTCTGGAACGCCCGCTGCCGGTACAGGAACTCGAACAGGTTGCCCTCGTGGGGCTGGTCCCAGCTCACCCGGCTGGTGGGTAGCGAGCCCAGGTTGAGACGGTCGATGGCCGGGCTGCCCATGGCCTGGGCGGCGAGGTCCACGTCCTCGGTGACCAGGGTTGCCACCAGGGTGGAGCAGAGCTTGCCGACCAGCTCTTCCTCGGGCACCTCGACCACCGAGACGAAGGGGAAGAGGAACTCGCTCTGGGCCAGCGGGTGGTCGGGGCTTTCGCACCAGACGACGGTTGGCAGCACGAACCAGCAGCCGCCGGCCTCGGCGACGCGGCCGCCGTCGCGGAGGCCGGCGGTGAGGTCCTCGACGCCACCTCCCGCCAGCTGGGCGTCGAGGTAGTCCGACATCGCCTCGGCCGCCTGGCGGCTGGGGAAGGCGGCCAGGCCGGCCTCGGGGTCGTCGAGCGGCCGGGCTTCGATCCGCGCCAGC
>CALZJC010000065.1 GCA_945787525.1 Thermoanaerobaculia bacterium
CTTGAGGCCGCCCTCATAGGAGATCGGCGCGATCCAGCGGTTGCCGGGCGCCAGCAGGTCCGGCTTCAAGTAGTGATCGAAGGCCGTCGGTCCGCGGGACGAGTAGGTGGATACATAGTCGTCGCTGAAATCGGTGCCGGTGCCGCTGTCGGTCAGCGAGCCTACCGTTATGACCTTGGGTGAGGTGCCCGGGCTGGTGATGGTGAAGTTGCCGTTGCTGCCGTAGTTGCCGGCCGAGCAGACGACGACGATCCCGGCATCCCAGACGGCCTCGACCGCCTGCACCAGCGGGTCGAGGGCCGCAGGCTCCTCCGGCCCTTTGCCGAGCGACAGGTTGGCGACTCGGATGTTGTAGGTCGCGGCGTTGTCGACCAGCCAGTCCAGCGCGGCGATAAGGTCCGAGGAGAACCCTCTGCCCTGGTTGTCCAGCACGCGCAGCGAGACGACGTCGGCGTAGGGCGCTACTCCCCGATAGGTCTTCTGGGAGTAGTAGCCGTCACCGCCGACGATTCCGGCGACGTGCGTGCCATGCCCATAGCCGTCCCCGAGGCCGCTGGGCGGGTAGTCGGGATCGGCGACGAAATCGAACTGCAGCGGAGCCGGCCAGACGTCGACATGGTGGCCTAGACCGGAGTCGATGACCGCAACGCCGAGGCCCCAGCCGGGGTACCAGAGATCGATGTCCTGGTCGTTGGGCAGTCGGGCGGTCTGGCGGGCGGCGACGGAAGACATCTCGATCGGGGCATCGCGGCTGATGAACTTGACGTTGGGGTTGTTGGCCAGACGGTTGAGGGCCCGCTCGGGCAGGCGCGCCGAGCGCATCCGGAAGTTCCGGAACTCGCGATCTCGGGCGCTGCCCAGAGCGCGGACCCGGTGACCCTCCGCGATACTCGGCCGGGCGTGGTAGGTGATGATGACGTCGACGAGGTTGGATCGTCCCCACCGGGCCTTGGCATGCAACTTATGACTCAGCTTTCGGCTGGCGCGCTGCGCGGCCCGCTCGGCCGGGTCGGTCCGCCCCTTGCCCCTGCCGCCAGCCAGCGCTTCCGACAGCGGGACCAGGGCCAGCAGGCATGCCATGAACAGAGCCGTGACAGAGCTCGTGGACTTCGCCTTTTGCCGCGGGGCAAGAAAACGGTCGCCCTTGCGGTGCTCGTCTTTGCGTCGTGTCATGGCCTGGTACCCCCGAGTCGTTGCGGCTGCACGCCGATCTCGGGGCGGAGTATGCGCAAGGTCGATACCATCGACGACCTTGCATAGGCTCGGCCGCCCGGCGGGTCAGCAGCCGGGCCCGATCGAGACAATCACCAACTCCGCAGGGGCGATTCTCTGGAATCGAAGCGGCGGCGCAGCGGCTGTTCGGCGCCTGGTCAGACCTGCGAGCGCTCTACGGTGGCGCCGCGCCGCGAAAAGAGCGGCGGCGCCGACCAGGAAAAAGACCGTTTTTTTCGCTCGGAGAGCTACAGCTGCTTCACCTCGGCGACCATGTCCTGCAACACCTTCTTGCCGTCGCCGAAGATCATCATCGTGTTGTCGTTCTCGAACAGCGGGTTCTTGATGCCGGCGAAGCCGGGGCTCAGGCTGCGCTTGATCACCATGACCGTTCCAGCCTCCCAGACCTTCAATACCGGCATACCGGCGATCGGGCTTTGCGGGTCCATCTCAGCGGCCGGGTTGACCACGTCGTTGGCGCCCACCAGGATGACCGCGCTGGTGAGCTTGAACTCGGGGTTCGCCGCGTCCATCTCGATCAGCTTGTCGTAGGGCACATCGGCCTCGGCCAGCAGCACGTTCATGTGGCCCGGCATCCGCCCGGCCACCGGGTGGATGGCGTAGGTCACCTTGGTGCCGCGCTTCTCGAGCAGGTCCGCGAGCTCGCGCGCGGTGTGCTGGGCCTGGGCCACGGCGAGGCCGTAACCGGGCACGATCACGACGCTCTCGGCGCTCTCCAGAACCATGGCCGCCTCTTCGGCGCCGCACGAGCGCACGTTCGAGTACTCGCGCGAGTCCGCGGCGCCGCCCTCCTGGCCGAAGCCGGAGAAGAACACGTTGGCCAGCGTCCGGTTCATCGCCACGCACATGATCTGGGTGAGGATCAGGCCCGAGGCGCCGACCAGCGCGCCGCTGATGATCAGCAGGTTGTTGCTCAGCACAAAGCCGGTCATCGAGGCTGCCAATCCCGACAGGGAGTTGAGGAAGGAGATGATCACCGGCATGTCGGCGCCGCCGACCGGGATGACCAGCAGGACGCCGAGCACCAGGCTGACTGCGACGAGAACCAGCGCGGCGGTGGCCACCCCGCTCGGCCCGCCGATGGCGAACGCCATGTAGAGCCCGGCGGCGATGGCGGCGACGGCGAACAGGCCGTTGACCAGGTGACGTCCGGGGATGAGGGTCGGTTGCCCGCCCATCCTGCCGCTCAGCTTGAGAAAGGCGATCAGGCTACCGCTGAACGTCACGGCGCCGATGAGCATGGACAGAAAGGCGGTGATCGCGGCGTCGGGCCCGAGAATCGAAGCCGTCGAGCCGGCTGCCGCCGGCTCGATGACGTTCAGCCAGACGATGGAGCAGGCGACCAGCGTCGAGGCGCCGCCGCCGAAGCCGTTGAACAGGGCCACCATCTCGGGCATGCCGGTCATCTCGACCTTGACGGCGGCGACGGTGCCGATAAGCCCGCCGATCACCAGGCCGGCGATGATCCAGCGGTAGTCCACCAGCCCCAGGTCGACCAGCGTCGTGACCACGGCGATCAGCATCGCCAGGGCGGCCAGCGCGTTGCCGCGCTGCGCCGTGCGCACGCGGGTCAGGCCCTTGAGCCCGAAAATGAAAAGGACCGCGGACAGCAGATAGAAGATCGGGACCAGGACGGATTCGACGAGCTGGCTCATCGTTTTGCCTTCTTGGCGCCGAACATGGCGAGCATGCGGTTGGTGACCAGAAAGCCGCCGACCACGTTGATGGTGGCGAAGATGATCGCCACCAGACCGAGGACGTTGGCGGCGGTCACCGCACCGGTCGTCGCCGCCGCCAGCGAGCCCACCAGGGTGATCCCCGAGATGGCGTTGGCGCCGGACATCAGAGGCGTGTGCAGGGTCGGCGGGATCTTGGTGATGATCTCGAAGCCGACGAAGATGGCCAGCACAAAGACGTAGATGCCGACCAGGAGAGCGCCCATCATGGCGAGTCCTCCTCAGTGAATCCCGGATGGCGGATCTCGCCACCATGGGTCAGTAGCATGCCGCCGACGATCTCGTCTTCGGCGTCGATAGCGATTCCATCCTCGCCCGTCACGTGCTGGACCAGGGCGAGGAGGTTACGGGCGTAGAGCATGCTGGCGTCGTGCGCCATGCCGGCGGCGAGGTTGCTCGGGCCGAGGATCCGCACCCCGTCGCTGTCCACCTCTTCGTCGACGCGGGTCAGCTCGCAGTTGCCGCCGCGCTCGGCTGCGAGGTCGATGATCACCGTCCCCGGCTGCATCGCCGCGACCATGTCGGCGCCGACCAGCTTCGGTGCCGGCTTGCCGGGAACGGCGGCGGTGGTGATGACCACGTTGGCCACCGCCAGGTGCTCCTTGAGGATCTCGCGCTGGCGGCGCAGGAAGTCGGCGGTCATCTCCTTGGCGTAGCCGCCGCCGCCGGAGCCGTCCTCCTCGGTCTCGGGCAGGGGGATGAAGTGGCCGCCCAGCGACTCGACCTGCTCTTGGACCTCGGGGCGGATGTCCGAGACCTCGACCACGGCGCCGAGGCGCCGGGCGGTGGCCACTGCCTGCAGCCCGGCGACGCCGGCGCCGATGATCACCACCTTGGCCGGCCGGATGGTGCCGGCGGCGGTCATCAGCAGCGGAAAGTAGCGGTCGAGCTCCAGCGCCGCCATCACCGCGGCGCGGTAGCCGGCGATGTTGGCCTGCGAAGAGAGCACATCCATGCTCTGGGCCAACGTCGTGCGCGGCAGCAGCTCCATCGGCAGGCTGGTCACCCCGGCGGCCGCCAACCGGCGCACGGCGTCGCGGTTGTCGAACGGCGCCAGCAGGCCGATCAGCAGGCTGCCCTCGGCGAGCCAGGTCGCTTCGTCGCCGTCCAGCGGGCCGACCTTGAGGAGCAGATCGGCCCCCCGCCAGCTGTTCTCGCCGCCATCGACGATCGTGGCTCCGGCTTCGGTATACGCCTCGTCGAGGAAGCTCGCCGTCTTGCCGGCGCCGCGTTCGACCTCGACTTCGAACCCGAGCGCGATCAGCTTGGCGACGGTCTCCGGGGTGGCGGCGACGCGGGTCTCGCCCGCACCCCGCTCTTTGGGAATCAGTACTTTGCTCATATCTGGGAAGCGCCTTTCGCTTGCCGAGAAGGGGGTCTCGGATGCACTGTCAGTGGCGCGGCTAGATTAGCAGGCTGCTGAAAGATCGAGTCCCCCGGGGTGAAGACAAGGGCGGGGTAGATGCCCACCGGCCCCGCACTTCCGGACCCTACTGCAAGCGTGCCTGCCAGGACACCGCCCGCGCGGGTGGTGGGTTGGGACTCTCCTTTTGACCGGCGTAGGATGCTCGGGTGGAGCCTCGCCTGTTCTACGACGGCCGGTGTGCTCTCTGCCACAAGGCCGTGCGCCTTGCCGTGCGCCACGACCGCGGCCGGCCGCCGGTGCGCTTCGCGCCCATCGGCGGTCCGAGCTTCGAGCGCCTGCTGGCGTCCCTCGGCCGGCCCGAGCTGCCGGACAGCCTGCTGGTGCTGACCGCGAGCGGCGAGCTGCTGGTGCGCTCGGAGGCGGCCCTCTATCTGGCTCGACGGGCGGGTTCCCCTTGGCGCCTGGTGGCGCTTCTCGCCGGGCTCGTGCCGCGCGCCGTGCGGGACTCCCTGTACGACTTCGTCGCCGGCCGTCGCCGCCGCTGGTTCGGCCGCACCGAGGAGATCTGCCCGGTGATGCCGCCCGAGCTGCGGCAACGTTTCGATCCCTGACCGCCGCTGCCCGACGTGGTAGTTTCTCGCCCCCGGATGCAAGCCAAGTTCATCACCTTCGAAGGCCTCGACGGGAGCGGCAAGTCGACCCATCTGGAGCGCGCCGCCGACTGGCTCGAGACCAGCGGTCTCAGCTGCCGCGCGACCAAGGAGCCCGGCGGCACGCCGCTGGGCGACGCCCTGCGCGGCGTCTTTCTGGATCCGAGCTGGGGCGCCCTGGACGGCACCGTCGAGAGCCTGGTCATCTTCGCCAGCCGTCGCCAGCATCTGCTCGAGGTGATCGAGCCGGCGCTGGCCGCCGGCACCCACGTGCTGTGCGACCGGTTCACCGATTCGACCGTCGCCTACCAGGGGCACGGCCGCGGCGTGGCGCTCGATCTGATCGAGCGCATCGACGCCATCGCCACCGGCGGCCGGGTACCCGACCACACGCTGTTGTTCGATCTGCCGGCCGAGGAGGCTCACCGCCGCGGCCAGTCGACCTCGCGCGAGGTCGTCGACCGGCTGGACGCCGAAGACCTGGCCTTCTACCGAAGGGTGCGCGAGGGCTACTCCCGGCTGGTCGGCGCCCACCCTGACCGGTTCACGACCATCGACTCGAGCGGCCCGGCGGAGCGCACCTGGCGACGCGTGCAGCAGGTGCTTGCCGAGTTGCTGGGGCTGGAGGAAAGATCCCTGGTGACTGATGCAGGCTAGCGCGGCGATCGAGATGGCGCGTGCCGGGCAGCTCTATCCGGCGCTCATTCTGCATGGTGGCTCCCTCGACGAGCGGCGCCGTTTGGCTACGGAGCTGGCCAGAACGCTGCTCTGCGGGGCGGCCGCCGAGCGCCGCCCGTGCAACGACTGCCGCCACTGCCGCCGTATCGACGCCGCCGGGGGAGAGCGTTTCCACCCCGACTTCCAGGTACTGGAACGGGACCTGCGCACGGTGACCTCGGTCGAAGCCACCAAGCGTTTTGTGGAGACAGCCCAGGTCACGCCGTTCGAGGCACGCGGCCAGGTGTTCGTGATCGCCGCCGCCGAGAGCCTCAGCCCCGGCGCCGCCGACGCCTTGCTGAAGAACCTCGAGGAGCCGCACGAGAGCTCGCCACGCCACTTCATGCTGCTGGCGCCGTCGCAGTTCGACCTCTCGCCGACGCTCCGCAGCCGTTCGCTGTCGATCTATCTGGGTGCCACCGCGCGGCTCGAGGAGGAGCCGGTGGACCGGCTGGCGGGGGCGGCGGCGGCGCGTCTCGAATCGTACTGGCGGTCCGGGGCGGCGGTCGAGTTGATGGCCACGGCGAGCGTTATCGAAGCCAGCGCCGACTGGAAGGACCCGCGCGCCGAGAGGCCGTGGGCGCAGGCGGCCGCGGCACTGGTGCGGGCGGCGGAGCCTCTCGAGCCGAGCCGCCGCCGCCGCCTCCTGGACCTGGCCGCGGCCCTGCTCGAAGCACCCCCGCTGCGGTTGCGTGGCATCTCGCCACGCCGCATTCTCGAGGCGCAGGTCTTTCGCCATCTGCGCGAGCGGCGACCGGTGTCGGCGAAGTAGAAGCAGGAGTCGGAGATGGACTCGTCCCGCAAACCGTCCGCCGGCTCAGGCGGTGACCTGCCTGCCGACGAGCTGCGTAGCGCTCTGCGGCGGGCGGCCGATCTGGCGGCCGACTATCTCGAGGGGGTCGGCGACTACCCGGTGCTGCCGCCGCTGGCGCCGGGCGAGCTGGCGGCGAAGCTGCCGGCCGCGCCGCCGCGCCGGCCACAGCCCATGGATGCGGTTCTCGACGACTACCGCGAGCTGATCGAGCCCGGCGTCACCCATTGGAATCACCCCGGCTTTCTGGCCTACTTCGCCATCAGCGGTTCGGGCCCGGGGATCGTTGGCGAGACCCTCTCGGCGGCCCTCAACGTCAACGCCATGCTGTGGCGCACCTCGCCGGCGGCCACCGAGCTCGAGGAGCGGGTGTGCGACTGGCTGCGTCAGATGGTGGGCTTGCCGGCCGGCTTCCGCGGCCACATCAACGACACCGCTTCGATCTCGACCCTGCTGGCGCTGGCGGCGGCGCGCCACCGCCTGCCGGGCGCGGCGATCCGCGAGCGCGGCATGGCGGGGCGGGTCGACCTGCCGCCGCTGACCGTCTACGCCAGCGACCAGGCGCACAGCAGCTTCGACAAGGCGGCGATGACCCTGGGCTTCGGCCTCGAGCAGGTGCGGCGCGTGCCGTCGGACGACGCCTTCCGCATGAATCCCGCGGCGCTGGCCGCGTCGATCGCCGAAGACCGCGCCGCCGGCCGTCTGCCGGTGGCGGTGGTGGCGACCGTCGGCACGACGTCGACGACCAGCGTCGACCCGATCGAGGAGATCTCGGCGATCTGCGCCCGCGAGCGGCTGTGGCTGCACGTCGATGCCGCCTACGCCGGCAGCGCCGCCATCTGCCTGGAGCTGCGCCAGCTGTTCGCCGGCTGGGAGGCCGCCGATTCGATCGTCATGAACCCCCACAAGTGGCTGTTCACCCCGGTCGACTGTTCGGTGCTCTTCGTGCGCGACGTCGAACAGCTGGTGTCGACCTTCTCGCTGATCCCCGACTACCTGCAGTCGGCCGAGCAGGGGGTGACCAACCTGATGGACTTGGGGCTGCAGCTCGGCCGGCGCTTCCGGGCGCTCAAGCTGTGGATGGTGATCCGCGCCTTCGGTGTCGACGGGCTGGCCGAGCGGATCCGCGAGCACTGCCGGCTGGCCCGTCAGCTGGCCGGCTGGATCGAGACCGAACCGGGCTTCGAGCTGGCGGCGCCGGTGCCGTTCAGTGTCGTGTGCTTTCGCGCGGTGCCGCCGGGCAGCCCCGAGGAGCAGGACCGCTTCAACGAGCGGCTGCTGGCCGAGGTCAACGCGGTCGGGCCGATCTTCCTCTCGCACACCAGGCTGCGCGACCGCTACGTGCTGCACGCCGCCATCGGCAACATCCGCACCACGGAGGAGCATGTGCGGCAGGCCTGGGAGCTGGTGCGGGACGTCGCTGGATCGCTGCGGCCGTAGGCTGAGCGGCGGGCGGGACCTTCTACTCGAAGGGGCCGGCCGGCTGGGAGATGTGGGCAAGTTCTCCTCTGGACGCCTCGGGCTGTTCCTACTTTGGCGGGCGGCCCTCGGCTCCGCTCTCCTCGCGCGGGATCGTCAGAGGACTCCGCATCTGTGTGCCATGCGCTCGTCGAGAGGCCGTCGGAGCAACCAGCCCACATCTCTGGCGCCGGCCTCCGGTGGTGGCTGCTCGACCATTACCTCAGGGCTCAGCTTCTGTGTCGCGGAAGGTGGTTCAGTGTCTCGTTGCCGAGGACTGCCGCCCCCTCTCCCTCCCGGTCGGCGAGCGTCCCCTCATCGACCCCCGCACGGTCGACACGGAGGTTGATTGCTACATGGGTTTGCTGCCCCGCCCCGGGGTGGAATGGGGGCGGCAGAGGGATCAGTGAAGAGGCTCTGAGGTAGTAGTGGTGGCACTGAGGATGAAGTGCTGAGGTTCGGGCGCCGATCCCGCCGGCAACGGAGCCGGACCGGGGTTCCGCCCTGGCCGGGCGAGCCCGGCCGGTTCTCGGGCAAAACCGGAGGCCGGCATGAGGAGTCGAGGGGTGTGTCCACCCAGGGGTATCGTAGCCGGCGCGTCTGGCAAGCCCCATCAAAGAGCAAGCGCGGTCCGAGCGCCGGCGAAGTAGGCGAGAGCCTCCCCCCAAGCATTCGGAACCGCTCGAGCCGGGCCCCTGGAGGACCCACCCTTCGACTCCTCTTGCCGGCCGGCACCTATGCGTTGACGGCCCCTCTGCTTCGCCTTCGTCGCCGGCCGGCACCTATGCGTTGACGGTCCAGCTCTTCCGACTCCTCTTGCCGGCCGGGCGGACAGAAACCGCCGACCGGTGATAGCTTGCCAGTCCCGATGCAAGCGCTGATTCTCGCCGGCGGCAGCGGCACCCGTTTCTGGCCGCTGAGCCGTCGTCACCGCCCCAAGCAGCTGCTGGCTCTGGACGGCGAAGCCAGCCTGCTGCAGGCGACCGCCGAGCGGTTGCGGCCGCTGGCCGGACCGGATTCGCAGTGGGTCTGCACCACCGAGCAGCTCGCGGACGAGGTCCGTCGCCAGCTGCCCGAGGTGCCGCAGGAGCAGATCCTCGCCGAGCCCGAGGGGCGCAATACGGCGGCGGCGATCGGCTGGTCGGTGAGGTCGATGCCCGAGGACTGCCGGCGACAGGTCGTCGGAGTCTTTCCGGCCGACCATCGGATGGCCGACGGCGAGGCGTTTCGCCGGGCGGTGGCCGCGGGCGTCGAGCTGATCGAGCAGGACGACCGGATCGTCACGCTGGGCGTGCGGCCGCACCGGGTGGAGAGCGGCTACGGTTTTCTCGAGCTCGGCGAGACGCTGGAGCCCTCGCCGGGTGGAGCTCGCGGGGTGCGTCGCGTGATCCGCTTCACCGAGAAGCCCGACCTGGAGACCGCCCGCCGGTTCACCGCCAGCGGCAACTATCTGTGGAACGCGGGCATCTTCCTGTTCCGCGGTCTGACGTTGCTCGAGCGCTTGGCGTCCTCGGCGCCGCAGATCGCCGCCGGCCTGGACCGCATCGCCGAGCGGCCCGAGCTGACCGCCGAGCTCTATCGCGAGCTACCGGCAATCTCCATCGACCACGCCGTGATGGAACGGCAGGAGGATCTGGTCACCGTGCCGCTGGACTGCGGCTGGAGCGATCTGGGCTCCTGGCCGGCGCTGGCCGAGCTGATGGCCGCCGGTTCCGACAACGCCAGTCGGGGCGACGTCGTGGCGCTCGACAGCACCGACAACCTGCTGCTTGCCGACCAGGGCACCATCGCCGCGCTGGGCGTGTCGGGTCTGGTGGTGGTGCGCACCGACGACGTGGTCCTGGTGGTTCCCAAGGAGCGTGCCCAGGAGGTCAAGGCGCTGGTCGACGAGCTGGCTCGGCGGGGTCGCAACGATCTGCTCTAGCCTGAGCGTTTCGTAGACGATTCGCGACGAAAGGTCATGCCGCCCAGTCTGATCGCCGTCGCCGAGCGGGAAGAGCCGCTGCGCCAGCTGCCGGTGCCGCTGCCGCTGGCCGAGTGGTTGGCGGGCGACGGGCTCTGGGAGGTGGAGCTGGGCTTTGGCAAGGGGCGCTATCTCCTGCGGCGGGCGCAGGGCGAGCCGGATCGCCGCTTTCTGGGTGTCGAGGTGGTCAGCAGATACTACCGCCTGGTTCGCCGGCGGATGCTCAACCGCGGTATCGAAAACCTGGTGCTGCTGCGGGGTGAAGCGCTCTATCTTCTGGCCACCGCCCTGCCACGTGGCATCGCCAAGGCGGTGCACGTCTACTTCCCGGATCCCTGGCCCAAGAGCCGCCACCAGAAGCGGCGGCTGTTCGAGGCCGATACCGTGGATCTCGTGCTCGGACTGCTCGCCCCGGGCGGCAGGCTCTTCTTTGCCACCGACTTCATCGAGTACGGCGGCCGGGTCGCGGAGCTGCTGGCCGGGCACCCGAACCTGGAGCTCGAGCGGCCGCCTGGCTGGCCGGAGGGTCCGCGCACCAACTACGAGATGAAGTACGAGCGTCAAGGACGACCGATCGTGCGGCTGGAGGCGCGCTGCCCGGAGGAGGCTGGCTTGCATCCGGAAGGGCGGCCCTTGGTGGTGGCGGCGACGGCCCGTGACGAGGAGGACGAGGAGCGGTGACCCGAGCGGCAAGTTCGCCGCGCCGGAGCCGCTGATATCTTGCAGCGATGCTTGTTCTGAAGCGTTTGGGGCCCTACTTCGCCCGGTATCGCGGCCGGCTGGTGGCCGGCATCTTCGCCGTCTTCGGCGCTGCAATCGTGGGCCTGGCGGCGCCGCTGCTGATCGGTGGGGCGGTCGACAGCCTGCGGCAGGGCGCCACTGCCGGCACGCTGCTCGGCTACGGCGGCCTGCTGGTCGCGGTCACCCTGGTCCAGGGTCTTCTCAGCTTCGCCCAGCGGCGGCTGCTGGTGGCGATGAGCCGCGATATCGAGTTCGACCTGCGCGCCGACTACTTCGGCCACCTGCAGACGCTGCCCCTGTCGTTCTACCGGGAGAGCTACACCGGCGATCTGATGGCCCGGGCGACCAACGACCTGCAGGCCGTGCGCATGATCTGCGGGCCGGCGATCATGTACAGCGCCAACACGGTGTTTACCGCCCTCGGGGCGCTGTTCTTCATGGCCCGCATCCACGTCGGGCTGAGCCTGGTGTCGCTCTGCGCTCTGCCGCTCGTGGTGCTGGTGATGCGCCTCTTCGGTCAACGGATCCACGTCCTGTTCCAGAAGGTACAGAGCCGGTTCTCGGATCTGTCCACCCGGGTGCAGGAGAACCTCTCCGGCGCCCGGGTGGTGCGGGCCTATGCGGTGGAGGAGGAGGAGAAGCGCCGCTTCGAGGGCCTCAACCGCGAGTACGTCCAGCGCAACCGCCTGCTGGTGCGCTGGTCGGCCGCCTTTCATCCGCTGCTTCAGGTGCTGATCGGCGTCGGCTTTGTGGCGGTGCTCTGGTACGGCGGCAGCCTGGTGGCGCGCGGCGGCATCACCGTTGGCGAGCTCGTTGCCTTCAATTTCTTTCTCGGCAAGCTGATCTGGCCGATGATCGCCATCGGCTGGGTCATCAACCTGACGCAACGGGGCTTGGCCTCGCTGGGCAGGATCCTCGAGATCCTCGACACCCAAGCCGACATCCGCGACGCCCCGGACGCCGTGGCGCCGGCCGAGCTGCGCGGCGAGGTGCAGTTCCACTCGTTGGAGTTCGCCTACCGGCCGGGCGAGCCGGTGCTGCGCGACATCGACCTCGAAGTGCCGGCGGGGTCGACGCTGGCGGTGGTGGGACGCACCGGCTCGGGCAAGAGCACGCTGCTGTCGCTGGTGCCGCGGTTGATCGAGCCACCTGCCGGAGCCCTTCTGGTGGACGGCGTCGAGGTCGGCCGCATGCGGCTGGCGGAGCTTCGCGGGGCGGTCGGGTTCGTGCCCCAGGAGTCCATCCTGTTCTCTCTCACGGTGGCGGAGAACATCGCCTTCGGGCGG
>CALZJC010000066.1:0-11949 GCA_945787525.1 Thermoanaerobaculia bacterium
CACCGCGATCCCGCCGCGTTCGTCCGCCCGCGCGAAGAGGTCTTCAACGCCGAGTGGGCAGCCGGGGACCAGGAGTCGCTGGGCCGCGAGCTAGCTGCCGAATACGACGTCCAGAGCAAGATCTACTGCTCCACGTGCCACCGCTGATGGGCCACCGATGACGACCACCCCCAAGCGACCCGAGCCCCTCACCCTCGAACGGGTGCGCGCCCGGCTGCGGGATCACCGCGGTCCCGCCTTCTGGCGCGGTCTCGAGGAGCTGGCGGGCACCCCCGAGTTCGAGGAGATGCTGACGCGCGAGTTCCCGGCCCAGGCTTCGGTCTGGCCCGACGGCGTCAGCCGGCGCGGCTTTCTCGGCCTGATGGGCGCCTCTCTGGCCTTCGGCGGGCTGACCGCCTGCACCCGCCAACCGCTCGAGCGCATCGTGCCCTATGTCGACCAACCGGAGAGCATCGTGCCCGGCAAGCCGCTGCGCTTCGCCACCGCGATGACTCTCGGCGGCTACGCCACCGGGCTGCTCGCCGAGAGCCACATGGGGCGCCCGACCAAGGTGGAAGGAAACCCGGAGCATCCGGCCAGCCTGGGGGCGACCGATCTCTTCGCCCAGGCGTCGGTCCTGTCGATGTACGACCCCGACCGCTCGCAGACGGTGACCCACCTCGGGCGCATCAGCACCTGGCCCGCCTTCCTGGCCGACACGCGAAAAGCGCTGACCGCTCTCGACGCGCTGGGGGGAGCCCGCATCCGGCTGCTCAGCGGCACCGTAACTTCGCCGAGCCTGGCAGCCACCATCCGCCGCCTGCTCGAGCGCTACCCGCGGGCGCGCTGGCACCAGCACGAGCCGGCAGGGCGCGGCGGCGCCGTCGACGGCGCCGCCGCCGCCTTCGGCGAGGCGGTCGAATGCCGCTACGACCTCAGCCGGGCCGAGGTCGTGCTCAGCCTCGACTCCGACCTCCTGACCAGCGGACCAGGCAGCCTGCGCTATGCCCGCGACTTCATGTCGCGGCGCCGCGTGCGCCCGGGCAGCGGCTCCATGAGCCGCCTCTACGCCGCCGAGACCACACCGACCGCAACCGGCTCTCTGGCCGATCACCGGCTGCCGCTCTCCGGCGGCCAGCTCATGCTGCTGGCGACGGCGCTGGCCGCCGAGCTGGGAGCCGCCGATGCGGCGCCGGCAAACCGGCTGGGCGAGCGCCAGGCGGCCTGGGTGCGAACCGTCGCCGAGGACCTGCGCCTCCACCCGGGCAGCAGCCTGGTGGTGGCGGGCGACTGCGCGCCGCAGGACCTGCACGTGCTCGCCCATGCGATGAACGACCGGCTGGGCAATGCCGGTTCCACGGTGATGTACTCCGACCCGGTGCCGGCGGACGCGGGCGACCAGGGCGGCACTTTCGCCGAGCTGGTGGAAGCCATGGCGGCCGGCGAGGTCGACGTGCTGATCTCCCTGGGCTCGAACCCGGTCTACGACGCGCCGGCCGACGCCGACATCATGGCGGCGCTGTACAAAGTGTCGCGACGGATCCATCTCGGCCCCTACGTCGACGAGACCGCGGAGTTCAGTCAGTGGCACGTGCCCGAGGCCCACTACCTCGAGACCTGGGGCGACGGGCGAGCCTTCGACGGCACGCTGACGTTGCAGCAGCCGCTCATCGAGCCGCTCTACGGCGGCAAGTCGGCCCTCGAGCTGGTGGCCGCGCTGATTGATGACGAAGAACGCTCCGGGCTCGATCTGCTGCGCGCCGAGTGGCAGGCGCGGACGCCGGAGGGCGAGGAGTTCGAGGGCTTCTGGCGCCGCTCGCTGCACGACGGCTTTGTCCCCGGCAGTGAGTTGCCGGCCCGCCGCCCGCGGCTCGATCAGGACGCCGTCGACCGCGCCGCCGCCGAGTTGTCCGCCGGCGAGAGCGGCGGTCTCGAGCTGGTCTTCCGACCCGACCCGACGGTCTGGGACGGACGTTTCGCCAACAACGGCTGGCTGCAGGAGTGTCCCAAGCCGCTGACCAAGCTGACCTGGGAGAACGCCGCCCTGATCAGCCCGGCGCTGGCCCAGCAGCAGGGGTTGGAGACCGGCGACGTCGTCGAGCTGGTCGCCGGCGGCCGCAACCTGGAGGCACCCGTATGGGTTCTGCCGGGACAGCCCGACGGCAGCGTGACGCTGCATCTCGGCTATGGCCGCGCCACCGCCGGCCGCGTCGGCAGCGGCCTGGGCGTCAACGCCAACCTGTTGCGCCCGGCCACGGCCTGGCGGATCGGCGGCCTGGAGCTGCGCCCTACCGGCGCCCGGCAGATCCTGGCCAGCACCCAGCTGCACCACAACGTGATGCCCGACAACCCCGAGGGCGAGGAGGCCGAGCGGCGTCACCTGGTGCGGGTGGGCACGATCGAGGAGTTCAAGCGCGAGCCCGACTTCGCCCAGCACGTGGCCCACGGTCCCGACCCCGAGCTGTCGATGTTCCCCGGCCACGACTATCCGGGCTACGCCTGGGGGCTGGCCGTGGACCTCGGCGCCTGCACCGGCTGCAACGCCTGCGTGGTCGCCTGCCAGGCCGAGAACAACATCCCCGTGGTCGGCAAGGAACAGGTGGCGGTAGGCCGCGAGATGCACTGGATCCGGATCGATCGCTACTACCACGGCGACCTCGACGAGCCGGCCGTGCACCACCAGCCGGTGATGTGCATGCACTGCGAGCAGGCCCCCTGCGAGGTGGTCTGCCCCGTGGGCGCGACCGTGCACAGCGATGAAGGCCTCAACGACATGGTCTACAACCGCTGCGTCGGCACCCGCTACTGCTCCAACAACTGCCCGTACAAGGTGCGGCGCTTCAACTTCCTCAAGTACGCCGACACCGAGACGCCGGTGCTCAAGCTGCTGCGCAACCCCGACGTCACGGTGCGCACCCGGGGCGTCATGGAGAAGTGCACGTACTGCGTGCAGCGGATCAACCAGGCGCGCATCGAGGCCAACGTCGGGGATCGCAAGATCCGCGACGGCGAGATCCAGACCGCCTGCCAGCAGGTCTGCCCGACACGTGCGATCGCCTTCGGCGACCTCAACGACGCCGACTCCGAGGTCTCGCGCTGGAAGCAGCAGCCGACCAACTACGCGCTTTTGGACGAGTTGGGCACCCGGCCGCGCACGAGCTATCTGGCCAAGATCACCAACCCCAACTCGGAGCTGGGCGGGCCGCCGGACGACCGCGAGCCCGGAGGGCACCACGGGTGAGCGATCCGCTGGGCAAAGCGCCGATCGTCGCGCCGGGGCACACCGCCGGCTCGGTCACCGACAAGATCAGCTCGATCGTCTTCGAGCGCACGCCACGCTGGTGGTGGGCCGCCTTCGGCGCCTCCTTCCTGCTGGTGATGATGCTGCTGCACTCGCTGACCAAGCTGCTGTTCACCGGCGTCGGTATCTGGGGCATCAACATCCCGGTCGGCTGGGGTTTCGCGATCATCAATCTGGTCTGGTGGATCGGCATCGGACACGCCGGCACACTGATCTCGGCGATCCTGCTGCTGCTGCGCCAGGAGTGGCGTACCTCGATCAACCGCTTCGCCGAGGCGATGACGTTGTTTGCCGTCGCCTGCGCCGGCATCTTCCCGCTGATCCACGTCGGACGGCCGTGGCTGGCCTACTGGCTGCTGCCCTACCCCAACACCATGGAGTTGTGGCCGCAGTTCCGCAGCCCGCTGATCTGGGACGTCTTCGCCATTTCGACCTACGCCACGGTGTCGGCGCTGTTCTGGTACGTCGGTCTGATCCCCGATCTCGCGACCCTGCGCGACCGCTCGGTCCAGCGGTGGAAGAAGATGCTCTTCGGCGCTTTTGCCATGGGCTGGCGGGGCTCCGCGGTGCACTGGCACAACTACGAAGTGGCCTATCTCATGCTCGCGGCCCTGGCCACGCCGCTGGTGGTCTCGGTGCACTCGGTCATCAGCTTCGACTTCGCGGTCGGTCAGCTGCCGGGCTGGCACGCGACGATCTTCCCGCCCTACTTCGTGGCCGGGGCGATCTTCGCCGGCTTCGCCATGGTGCTGACCCTGTCGATCCCGCTGCGCCGGTTGTTCCGCCTCGAGGACTTCATCACCCTGCGCCATATCCAGAACATGGCCAAGGTGATGCTGGCCACCGGCCTGATCGTCGCCTACGGCTACATGACCGAGATCTTCATGGCCTTCTACAGCGGCAACCAGTTCGAGGAGTTCATGATCCTCAACCGTATCGCCGGGCCCTACCGGCTCTACTGGTGGGCGCTGATTCTGACCAACGTCCTGGCGCCGCAGGCGATCTGGCTGCGCAAGGTGCGCACCAGCCCGGCCCTGATCTTCCTGGTGGCGATGTTCGTCAACGTCGGCATGTGGTTGGAGCGCTACGTGATCGTCGTCACCAGCCTGAGCCGTGATTTCCTGCCCTCGTCCTGGGGAACCTACTCGGGCACCTACTGGGACTGGTCGCTCTTCATCGGCACCATCGGCCTGTTTCTGGCGCTGATCTTCCTGTTCATCCGCTTCCTGCCGATGATCTCCATCTTCGAGATGCGCACCATCCTGCCGGGAGCAAAGGGTAACCCCGAATGAACGGCGTCGAGCAAGAGACGGTCGGCACCTACGGCCTGATGGCGGAGTTCGAATCTCCCACGGGCCTCATCGCGGCCTGCGAAGCTGCCCGCGAGGCCGGCTACACCAAGCTGGACGCCTACACGCCCTACCCGATCGAGGCGGTCTGGGAGGCGCTCGGCCACCACAAGTCGAAGGTGCCGCTGCTGGTCCTGCTCGGCGGCCTGGCGGGAGCCTCCGGCGGCTTCCTGTTCCAGTACTGGGTGTCCGTCGTCGCCTACCCGATGAACATCGGCGGCCGGCCGTTCAACTCGTGGGTCGCCTTCCTCATACCGTCGTTCGAGATGATGATCCTGCTGGCCGCTTTCGCCGCGGTGCTGGGCATGTTCATCCTCAACGGCCTGCCGATGCCGTACCACCCGGTGTTCAACGTCGAGCGCTTCGCACAGGCATCGCGGGATCGCTACTTCCTGCTCATCGGCAAGATCGACCCGCACTTCGATCCGACCGAGACGCGACGTTTTCTCGAGGGTCTGGCGCCCGTGGAGGTGGCCGAAGTTGAGGAGTAGGTTCGCGCCGGTCGCGGTCGCTCTGGCGGCTCTACTGCTTGTCGGCTGCCGGCAGGACATGCACGATCAGGCCAAATACGAGCCGTACGAGGCGAGCGAGCTGTTTGCCGACGGTGCCGCTTCGCGCACCCCCGTCGAGGGAACCGTCGCCCGGGGTATGTTGCACGGGGACGGACGGCTGTACCGCGGCATGGAGGCCGATGGCAGCTTCGTCGACGAGATTCCGCTGCCGGTGACCTCGGAGCTGGTGGCGCGGGGACGCGAGCGCTTCGAGATCTACTGTTCGCCCTGCCACGGCCGCACCGGGGACGGCCAGGGAATGATCGTCAGCCGCGGCTTCAAGCAACCCGAGTCGTTCCACGTCGACCGGCTGCAGCAGACCCAGGACGGCTACTTCTACGACGTCATCTCCAACGGCTTCGGCCAGATGTCGAGCTACGCCTCGCAGGTCGAACCGGCGGATCGCTGGGCGATCGTCTCCTACGTGCGCGCGCTACAGCTCAGCCGCCGCGCCCCGGCGCAGATGCTCACCGCTGATGAGCGCCAGCGGCTGGCGGCACCGGCCGTACCGGCAAGCGGGTCATCCCCCGAATCACCAACCGGAGCGGAGGGGCAGCACCAGTGAGCCAGGTCTTCGCTCCCCCGCCAGATATCGACCGGCTGCGCTCGCGAGCCTGGCTGGCGGCAGCGGTGGGAATCGCCGTCTCGGCCGGCGGCTTCTTTCTCGATCGCGGTCAGTTCTTCCGCTCCTACCTGGTGTCCTGGCTGTTCTGGCTCGGCATCGCCCTGGGCTGCTACGCGGTGGCGCTGTTGCATCAGCTGTCGCGCGGCGCCTGGGGCCTGATGATCCGGCGCGCGCTGGGCGCCGCCACTCGCACCTTGCCGCTCTTGCTGCTGCTGTTCGTGCCGATCGTGGTGGGTCTGAGCGAGATCTACGTCTGGGCCCGCCCCGAGGCCGTGGCGGCCGACGAGGTCATCCAGCAGAAGAGCTGGTATCTCAACCGGAACGGCTTCCTGCTGCGCGCCGCCCTCTACTTCTTGATCTGGATGGGGCCGGCGTGGCTACTCAACCGGATGTCGTTGCGCCAGGACGCGGCAGCCGACGATCGGACCTTCCGCCGCATGCAGGGCATCGCGGCCCCGGCCCTGGGTCTGTACTGCCTGGCCGCGACCTTCGCTTCCGTCGACTGGCTGATGTCGCTCAACCCGCACTGGTACTCGAGTCTGTGGGGGGTCAACTTCATCGGCGGGCACGCGGTCTCGGCGTTCGCTTTCATCATCCCGGTGGCCCTCTTCCTGGCCGGGCGCAAGCCGATGGACGAGCAGTTCCAGCCGCGGCATTTCCACGACTACGGCAAGCTGCTGCTCGCCTTCGTCATGCTCTGGACCTACTTCCAGCTGTCGCAGCTGATCATCATCTGGTCCGG
This sequence comes from Thermoanaerobaculia bacterium, assembly GCA_945787525.1. GTDB lineage: Bacteria > Acidobacteriota > Thermoanaerobaculia > Multivoradales > JAHEKO01 > CALZJC01. Next base: position 6,548 of record CALZJC010000066.1, read on the forward strand.
CAACCTGCCGGAGGAAGTGACCTTCTACCTGACGCGAACCGAGGGCGGCTGGTTGTGGGTGAGCATCCTGCTGGCGGTGGGTCACTTCGCCCTGCCGTTCGTCTTGCTGCTGTCGCGTGATCTGAAGCGCGACGCCCGCAAGCTCGCCTGGGTGGCCGTGGTGCTGCTGGTGATGCGCTGGGTAGACCTCTACTGGCAGGCGGCGCCGGCCTTCGCGCACGGCGAGGGGCAGCACGGTCTGCACCTGCATTGGCTCGATCTGTCGACGATGGTGGGCATCGGCGGACTGTGGCTGGCGGTCTATTTCGGGGAGCTGAAGAAACGGCCGCTGCTGCCGGCCTTCGAGCCCTATCTGAGGGAGGCGGTGGCCGATGAGTGATCGCCACGGCGACGCCCAGGCGCCCACTGGCTTCGATCGCGAGATCGGCCTGCGCGGCCTGACCTTGTTCGTCGTCGTGCTGGTCGGCCTGCTGGTGGTCACCGGCGTGCTGATGTATCTGCTCTCGAGCGGCCTGCGCGAGGCCCGAGTGGCGGCCGACCCGCCGCTGCCCAAGCTGCCCGAGGCGCGCCAGCCCTACGAAGTCAAGGGCCCACGGCTACAGGCCGATCCGCCGGCGGACATGGCGGCACTGCGCGCCCGGGAGGATGCGACGCTCAACCGCTGGGGCTGGACCGACGAAGCAAACGGCGTGGCGCAGGTGCCTATCGGGCGGGCGATGGAACTGCTCGTCGAGCAACGCGCCGAGGGCGCGGAGGAGGACGGATCGTGAGCTGCCGAAGCCTCATGACGGTACTGCTGACAGCACTCGTGGCGACGGTCGCCGCGGCCCAGGACATGGCCACGGCGACCGGCGATCTGCCGGGGCCGTTGGCCGAGATCGGCTTCGATCAGCGGCCGGGCGAGCCGCTGCCGCTCGACCTGGTGATGAGCGACGCCCAGGGCAATCCGGTGGAGCTGGCCAGCTTCTTCGGCGAGCGGCCGGTGATCCTGACGCCGGTCTACTACACCTGCCCGATGCTCTGCGGCATGGTCCTCAACGGCCTGGTCACGTCCCTCAAGACGCTGCCGTTCGAGGCCGGCGTCGACTACGAAGTGGTGGTGTTCAGCTTCGACCCGTCCGACGGCGCCGAAGAGGCCACGGCGCGCAAGGACAACGCACTGGCGCGCTTCAACCACAACGAGAGCGACGCGGGCTTTCATTTCCTGACCGGCGACCCGGAGGCGATCGGCCGGCTCACCCAGGCGATCGGCTTCCGCTACGCCCGCGACGGCGACAGCGGCGAGTTCGCTCACACCGCCGGCCTGGTGCTGGCTACCCCCGACGGGCGGATCGCCCGCCAGCTGTTCGGCGTCGAGTACGCGCCGCGCGACCTGCGGCTCGGACTGGTCGAGGCCGGCGAAGGCAAGATCGGCGGCCTGGTGGAAGCGGTGCTGCTCTACTGTTTCCACTACGACCCGCAGATCGGCAGGTACAGCGCCATGACCATGAACATGGTCCGCCTCGGCGGCGTGCTCACTCTGGGAGTTCTGGCGGGCTTCGTCCTGCTCATGTTGTGGCGCGAACGGCGGGCGGCGGCGGTGCTGGCGGTTGCCGGCGGCGGCACGGGCGGCCCGGCCGGAGGCGGCAGATGAACCAAGGCAAGGGATTCTGGGAGAGCCTGCCGCTCTTCCCCGAGCGCGCCTCGACGCTGGCCTCCGAGGTGGACACGCTCTACTTCTTCACCGTCGCGGTGGCGATCTTCTTCTCGCTGCTGGTGGCCGCGCTGGTGCTCTACTTCGCCGTCCGATACCGGCGCCGTCACCCGAACGAGGTCGGACAGCCGGAGAAGACGATCACCTGGCTCGAGATCACCTGGTCGGTGATCCCGTTCCTGATCCTGATGGTGATGTTCGTCTGGGGCGCCAAGGTCTTCTTCATCGCCTTTCGCCCGCCGTCCAATGCGGTCGAGTACTACGTGGTCGGCAAGCAGTGGATGTGGAAGTTCCAGCATCCTCAGGGCAAGCGCGAGATCAACGACCTGCACGTACCGGTGGGCCAACCGATCAAGCTGACGATGACCTCCGAGGACGTCATCCACTCGTTCTTCGTGCCTGCCTTCCGGATCAAGGCCGACGTCCTGCCGGGCCGCTACACGACGGCCTGGTTCGAGGCCACCAAGGCCGGCGCCTACCACATCTTCTGCGCCGAGTACTGCGGCACCGAGCATTCGCGGATGGGCGGCACGATCCACGTCATGGAGCCACGGGACTACGAGGCCTGGCTGGAACAGGACGCGCCGACGGACGAGCGGCTGCTGTCCGGCGAGGAGCTGTTCGCGAAATACGTCTGCAACACCTGCCACTACCCGGACTCGAGCGCTCGGGCGCCGATCCTCTACGGCATTTTCGGCGAGCAGGCGGAGCTCGCTGACGGCAGCCGCGTCCTGGTCGACGAGAACTACCTGCGCGAGTCGATCCTCAACCCGACAGCCAAGATCGTCGCCGGCTACCAGGCGCTGATGCCCACCTACCAGGGACAGGTCGGCGAGGAAGAGCTGATCCAGCTGATCGCCTACATCAAGGGCCTCGAGCCGGCCGGCGGCGGCGAGCAGACGGCCAGCGGCGGCTCGACCGCCCAGGAGACCGCACCATGAGTGAGCGGCAAGGCCCTCGTCGCCAGCACTACCTGAACGCCACCTGGGGCCTCAAGTCATGGCTCCTGACCAAGGACCACAAGCGGATCGCCATCCTCTATCTGCTCGGCATCACGGTCTTCTTCTTCATCGGCGGTCTGTTCGCGGTGCTGATCCGGCTCGAGCTGGCGACACCCGCCGGCGACATGGTGCAGCCCGACACCTACAACCGGCTGTTCACCATGCACGGGGTGATGATGATCTTCTTCTTCCTCATCCCGTCGATCCCGGCGGTGTTGGGGAACTTCCTCATCCCGCTGATGATCGGAGCCAAGGACCTGGCCTTCCCCAAGCTCAACCTGGCGAGCTGGTACATCTACATGCTCGGCGGCAGCTTCGCGCTGTGGGCGATGTTCAACGGCGGCGTCGACACCGGCTGGACCTTCTACACGCCGTTCTCGACCACTTTCTCCAACTCCTACGTCATCGCCACGGCGCTGGGTATCTTCATCCTCGGCTTCTCGTCGATCCTCACCGGGCTCAACTTCGTCGTCACGATCCACCGCATGCGGGCGCCGGGGCTGACCTGGTTCCGCCTACCGCTGTTCGTCTGGGCGCAGTACGCCACCAGCCTGATCCAGATCCTCGGCACGCCGGTGCTGGCCGTGACGATCCTGCTGGTGGCCGCCGAGCGGCTGCTGCACATCGGCATCTTCGACCCCGCCCTGGGCGGCGATCCGGTGCTGTTCCAGCACCTGTTCTGGTTCTACTCCCATCCGGCGGTCTACATCATGGTGCTGCCGTCGATGGGCGTGATCAGCGAGCTGATCACCGCCTTCGCCCGCAAGCGGATCTTCGGCTACCAGTTCGTCGCCTTCGCTTCGATCGCCATCGCGGTGCTGGGCTTCCTGGTCTGGGGACACCACATGTTCGTCTCCAGCCAGTCGGTCTACGCCGGGGTGGTGTTCTCGTTTCTGTCGATGTTCGTGGCGGTGCCGTCGGCGGTGAAGGTCTTCAACTGGACGGCGACCCTCTACCAGGGCTCGATCTCCTGGGACACGCCGATGCTCTACGCCCTGGGCTTTATCGGCCTGTTCACCATCGGCGGGCTGACCGGGGTGATGCTGTCGACCCTGGGCATCGACATCCACGTCCACGACACCTACTTCGTGGTCGCCCACTTCCACTACATCATGGTGGGCGGGGCGATCATGGGGTACCTCGGCGGGCTGCATTTCTGGTGGCCCAAGATCACCGGCCGTCTCTACCCGGTCTTCTGGTCGAAGCTCTCGGCCCTGATGATCTTCGTCGGCTTCAACCTGACCTTCTTTCCCCAGTTCCTGCTCGGCTACATGGGCATGCCGCGCCGCTATCACGCCTACCCCGAGGAGTTCCAGGTTCTCAACGTGATGTCCTCGGCCGGCGCCACGATCCTGGGTGTCGGCTACCTCATCCCGATGATCTACTTCGTCTGGTCGATGCGCTACGGCGAGCGCGCCTCGTCGAACCCCTGGGGCGCGGTGGGGCTCGAGTGGGAGACCACCTCGCCGCCGCCGAGTCACAACTTCCTCGAGCCCCCGACGGTGGACCACGAGGCCTACGACTACGTCCGCCGGGCGCAGGAGCAGAGGGTTGCCTAGGATCACCGGTCAACCCGGAGCGCCGGCATGATCTCGGACGCCAAGCCCGACCGCCAGACCTGGGGCCTCGACCACCAGTTCGACTCCGTCGACCAGCAGCGTGAGTCGTCGTTCCTCGGGATGTGGATCTTCCTGGTCACCGAGATCATGTTCTTCGGCGGCCTGTTTGCGACCTACATCGTCTACCGCGGCCAGAACACCGACGGCTTCGTCGCCGGCAGCCACGAGCTGGACATCACTCTCGGCGCGGTCAACACCGCGGTCCTGATCGGCTCGAGCCTGACCATGGCGCTGGCCGTCTGGGCGGCGCAGACCGACCGGCGCAAGGCCACCGTATGGTTCATCCTGGCGACGATCCTGCTGGGCGGCGTCTTCCTCGGCGTCAAGGTCGTCGAGTACGGCGCCAAGTTCGAGCACCACCTGGTCCCGGGTCCCGAGTTCCACTGGCCCGGCCCCGAGAAGACCGAGTCGGTCCAGATGTTCTTCAATCTCTACTTCCTGATGACCGGCCTGCACGCCCTGCACATGATCATCGGCATCGGCATCCTGGCGGTGCTCGCCTGGCTGGCCTGGCGCGGCGTCTTCTCGGCTTCCAACCACAACCTGGTCGAGGGCGTCGGGCTCTACTGGCACTTCGTCGATATCGTCTGGATCTTCCTCTTCCCGCTGCTCTACCTGCTGGGCCGCAGCGGTTAGCCGCATGACTCACCACTAGCATGTCCGTCCACGTCACACCGATCCGCGTCTACCTGTTGATCTTCGGTGCCCTGATGGTCGGCACCTTGCTGACCGTGTGGGCCGCCTTCCTCCAGCTGGGGGCGTTCAACGACATCGTCGCCATGGCTATCGCCGTCACCAAGGCGACCCTGGTGGTGCTCTACTTCATGCACGTGCGCCACTCGACCCGACTGACCAAGATCACCGTCGTCGCCGGCTTTCTGTGGCTGGCGATCCTCGTCGGGCTGCTCCTCAGCGACTACTTCACCCGCGGCTTCCTGGCCGGTTGATTCGCCCATCCGAGCGCCGGCCAAAGGCTGTTATCCTCCTCCGGGCTAGCCTGACCTTCTCACCGATCGTCGCAGCGAAACGCCGTAGCTGCCTGAAGATGCAAGACTTGCGACCGAGGGCACCGCAAGCGTGCTCGAAGCA
>CALZJC010000066.1:12047-15155 GCA_945787525.1 Thermoanaerobaculia bacterium
CACCGCAAGCGTGCTCGAAGCACGCTGAGGATGCCCGACCGGAGCGTAACGCCGCAGATTCAGGTAGATACGGCGTTTCGTAGACGATTGGTGAGAAGGTCAGGCTAGAGAGCCGGATCATGACCCCGCATCGCCCATGCAATCGTTGGCTCGAGGTCAGTTTGCCGATTCTCGGGCTGCTGGTGGCTGCCTGTGCGGCCGCTCCCGAGCCGCAGCCGGCGGCTCCCGAGCCCGGGGCCGCTCCGGAGAGCCAGCCCGGCGCGGCGGACACGGCCATCAGCGACCTGCGGGCGGCCCTGGAGGAGGCTCGTCAGAGCACGGCTCGACTGGCGACGGAAAACGCCGAGCTACGCCGCCAGCTGGCTGACAAAGAGGCCGCCCGAGCCTCCCTCGAAGAGCGCTATACAACCCTCGAAGACGAGCTCGCCGGCGCGGTCGAGGAGGTGCTCCGTTCCAGCGCTGCGGTCAGAGGTACGGGGAGTCGCGCCTTTGCTACATCCCGCATCTCCGAGGTGCGAGTGCAGCTGCAGTCGGTCGCCTCGTCGGAGGATCTGGAGGTCGCCGCACGGCTCGAGCCGGCGCTCGAGTTCCTCGCCCGCGCCGACCAGGCCCTGACCGAGGAGAACTACGCCGGCGCCGCGTACCTTGCCGAGCGCGCCAGCGGGCTGATTCGCCAAGCCAGAATCGTCCGCGAGATCCGCGCCTCCTCAGATCGGGCCTGGGGTGAGATCATCCCGATCGTGCCACCGCGGCGGATGACGGTGCTCTCCTACTCCAACCTGCGGGCCGGCCCCGGCCTCGACCAGGAGAAAATCGGCGGCGCCAGGAGCGACGAGACGCTGCTGGCCGTCGCCCGCTCGGGCGAGTGGATTCAGGTCGAGACCCAGGCAGGCCTCAAGGCGTGGATCCACGGCCGCCTGGTTCGCCAGCCGTAGCACCGCCTGCTGGCCTGACCTTCTCACCAATCGTCTACGAAACGCCGTATCTACCCGAATCTGCAGCGTTACGCTCAGGCTAGCTGGACCGCTGCGGACAGCATCCGGACCGGACCCGCCTGCCCGGCTACCTGCACCTGATCGCGACCCAGGTCCTTGGCATGGTAGAGCGCGGCGTCGGCGGCCTGAACCAGATCATCCACCGTCCTGCCGTCCTGCGGGAAGCCAGCGACGCCCACACTGAAGGTCACCTTGGCAGCGGTCTCGCCAAACTCCTGGTCCATCCTGCCGAACGTGCTGCGCAGACGCTCGGCCAATCCGGCGGCCGCGTGCCGTTCGGTGCACGGCAGCAGCACCAGGAACTCCTCGCCTCCGTAGCGGGCGGCGATGTCGATCGAGCGCAGACATCCGGACAGGAACTGCCCCACATGGCGGAGCACGGCATCGCCTTCGAGGTGGCCGAACCGGTCGTTGAACGCCTTGAAACCGTCGAGATCGATCATCAGCACCGAGAGCGGGTCCTTGAACCGTATCGCCCGCTCGACCTCGGTCCTGAACCTCGCGGTGAGAGCGCGGCGGTTGAGCAGCCCGGTCAGCTCGTCGGTGACCGACAGTGTCTCGAGCCGCGACCGGGATTCGCGAACGGTGCGAATCATGCGGTTGAAGACCTTCGTCAGGTAGCCGATCTGATCGTTGGAAATGACCGGGATCTCTTGCGTCAGATCACCTTTGGCAGCAGCCTTGGCACCGCCGATCAGTGCCTCGATCGGGCGCGTCAAGCCGATCACCAGGGCCAGCCCGATCGAGGCGACCAGCAGGCTCGCGAGGATGCTGACCAGCAGGGTGAAGTTGCGCAGCCGATAGGTGGCAGCGAAAGCTGTCGATCGATCGATCTCGACCAGCACCGCCGCACCGGCCGAGTCGACGGCCCGGAGCGCACCGAGGACCTCGCGCCCTCGATCGCTGCGGTACTCCGCAACGGGCTGCCGACGCAGCAGGTCCCAGGCGAGGGCGCCCGTCTCCAGCTCCGCCGCCCGGGAGTCTTCGGCCCGCGAGTCGAAGAGTGGCTCTCCGTCGTCACGGAAAACTCGCAGGCGCGCCGATTCGGCCCGCCGGTCGGACCCCAGATCGCGCCACAGGTCGTCCAGCCTGGAAAAGGTGACCAGGTAGCCCACCCGCTGGCCATCGTCGTTGAGGACCGGCCTGCGGGCGGAGAACACCGGCCCCTGACCGTCTCGCATCAGATATGTGTCGCGGCCGAGCTCGAACTCCCGGGCGGCGCGCCGGATGGTCGGCTCGCCGCCCAGCCCGGAGGCGGCGGCCACCAGTTCGCCCTCCAGGTCGACGATCAGCAGCGCCTCGTAGAGTCGGTACCGATCGCCGATCTGCTCCAGGTACTGGCTGAGCTGCGCCCGCGCATCTGCGGCCGCCAGGTCGTCCGCGATGCGGCGGGCCCACGTCCAGACGCGCAGGTTCTCCGAGACGATGATCGCGCCGGAGAAAACCTCGGCGTCGGCGATGCGGTCGGCCAGGGATGCGTTCACCCGGCCGGCCGCCCAGGAGGCCTGGACCTCGAGCTGGGAGTTGATCTTCTCCGTCAGGATCGATCGCGCGGTGATATAGGACGCGCTACCGACCACGAGAACCGGGCCGAGAGCCGACAATAGAAGCAGCGAGATGATCTTCAGGCGTAGGTCGCGCGACGGGGAGATCGGGTTCTTGCCAGCGCCAATCCCTGAGGGTCTCTTCTTCATTTTCCCCGCCTCCGGCTGTAGATATAGTGCAGCGTGCATGCCAAGCCTCTGGCCCTATCTACAAGGCGTTTCCTGCAAAGTTCACCGTAATTGCGGCGCATAAACCACCATCGCTTCACTTCGCCACTCGACGAGATGCACCGTTTCTTTCCACAGCTCAGAGGTGGGCCCGGTCTCGCCGGACGCGTTTCAGCCGCCAGGAGCAGCTATCCTTGCGCTCGTCCATGGGGAAGATGAACCTCGAGGCCGAGCTGGATCGCCTCTACGCCCTGCCGCTGGCAGGCTTCGTCGAAGCGCGCAACGAGTTGGCGAGGCGGCTGCGGGCCGACGGCGACCGCCAGACCGCCAACGAGGTAAAGACCCTGGCCAGGCCGTCGGTGACGGCCTGGGCGGTCAACGCGCTCTACCACCACGAGCGC
>CALZJC010000067.1 GCA_945787525.1 Thermoanaerobaculia bacterium
CCGACGGCACGCTGGTGGTCGAGGAGATCAAGTCGGTGCGCCGCGGCGGCGGCCCGGCGCCGGCGGTGCGCGAGATCTACGAGCGCCAGGCGCTGCTCTACGCCTGGATGCTGCGCCGCGGCGGCGAGCAGAACGTCGCCGCCGAGCTGGTGCTGATCGAGATCGGCAGCGAGTCCGTCGAGCGCCAGGCGCTGGAGCTCGACTTCACCGTCATCGACCGCGCCGTCCAGCAGCGGCTCAACCGCCTGCTGCGGGATTTCGACGAGCGCCGCGCCGCCGTCGTCCAGCGCCGTGCCGTGGCCGCCGATCTGGCCTTTCCCTACCCCGAGCTGCGGCCCGGCCAGGAGCAGATCGTCGGCGAGGTCGAGACCGCACTCGAGCAGGGCGAGCAGCTTCTGGTGGAGGCGCCCACCGGGCTGGGCAAGACCGTAGCGGCGCTCTACCCGGCGATCCGCTACGCCCTTGCCCGAGAGAAGCGGCTCTTCGTGCTCACCGCCAAGACCCTGCAGCAGGAGATGGCCAGCGAGGTCCTGGCCCTGCTCAACCGCGACGAGAGCTTCCACACGCTGCGGCTGCGCGCCAAGGCCAAGATGTGCGCCAACGATCAGATCATCTGCCACGAGGAGTACTGTCCCTACGCCCGCGACTACTACGCCAAGCTGCTGGGCACCCGGCTGGTCCAGCGGCTGCTCGCCGCCGAGACCCACCTGCTGCCCGACGCCGTCTTCGAGACGGCGCGCGACGCCGAGGTCTGCCCGTTCGAGGTCAGCCTCGAGCTGAGCCACCAGTCGCAGGTGGTGGTGGGCGACTACAACTACGCTTTCGAGCCCTACGTGGCGCTGTCCGACTTCGCCCCGGACGCCGATCTGTCCGACATCATCCTGATCGTCGACGAGATCCACAACCTGGTGGAGCGCGGCCGCGGCTATTACAGCCCCGAGCTCTCCGCCGCCCAGGCGCGCGACGCCGCCGACGCCATGGCCGCCGGCGGCGAGCCGATCCACCTGCGGCTGGCCGAGCTGGGCCAGCGATTGGCGGCGCTCATCGAGCGGGCCGTCAACGACGGCCTCGAGGATGCCGGGCCAGGGGCCAGGGCGGCCGAGGCGATGCTGCCCGAGGACGCCCTCTGGGCTCTCCGGCCCGAGTTCGACGAGGCGTTCGTCGACTACCTCGAGCACCGCCGCGAGACCTCCAGCTTCCGCGCCGAGGACCCATTCGTCAGCCTCTACTTCGATCTGCTGCGCTTCCTCAACGGCCTCGTCCACTCCGATGGCGACGAGTTCAGCCACTGCGTCCAGCGCCAGGGCGGCGCCCGGCTGCGCATCCTGTGCAAGGACCCGAGCCGATTCCTGGGCCGCATCCTGGGGGGCGTGCATGCCGTCATCGGGCTGTCGGCGACCCTTTCGCCGGGCGACTTCTACCGCGACCTGCTCGGCTTCGACGCCGACCGGGCGCGCAAGATCTCGGTTCCCAGCCCGTTCCCGGCGGACAACCGGCGGGTGGTCATCGATGACACCGTGGCGACGGCCTGGCGCAAGCGGCCGGAGAACTACGGCCCCATCGCCCGGCGCCTCGGCGAGTTCGCCGACGCCGTACCGGGCAACTGCCTGGCGCTCTTCCCCAGCTACCAGTTCCTCAACGAAGTGGCGTCGCGTCTGGAAGTCAGGAAGAAGCGGGTGCTGGTCCAGAACCCCTCCTCGAGCGACAAGGAGCGCGAGCTGATCCTCGCCAGCCTGCGCTCGCTGCTCGGCGGCGACCACCTCCTCCTGGCGGTGGCTGGCGGCGTCTTCGCCGAGGGCGTCGACTACCCGGGCGAGATGCTCAAGGCGGTGGCGGTGGTCGGACCCTGCCTGCCGGCGGTCAGCCTCGAGCGGCAGCTTCTCAAGCAGTACTATCAGGAGCGGTTCGAGCGCGGCTTCGAGTACGCGTTCGTGGTGCCGGGCATGACCAGGGTGGTGCAGGCCGCGGGGCGGCTGATCCGCTCCGCCGAAGACACCGGGATCATCGCGCTCTTCGATGAGCGGTTCCTGCAGCGGCCGTATGTCGGGCACCTACCTGGCGACTGGTTGGACGGCGGCGAGTCGGCGGGCCTGGTGGGCGAGCCAGGGCAGGTCGCGCGCACCTTCTACGCCACTCCCTGATCCTCGGCAGACGACTCACCAGAGAGCACCGGCAACCCGGGCCGGCGCCTCAGTATGATCCGTCGAAGTATGGCTTCGAGACGCACCACGATGATCGCACTGGTGCTGCTCGTCGCGGCCCTCATCGTCACCGCGTATCAGTGGCTCACCTGGCCTGACGTCGAGGCGCTGCGTACCGGCGAGCCTCAGCGAACTGCCTTCATCCGAGCCTGGGAGCACGGCCAGCGGCAAACCGGCCGCGAGGGCCGGGCGGACTATCGCTGGGTGCCCTATGAGCGCATCTCTGACCACCTCAAACGGGCCGTCCTCGTAGCCGAGGATATCGACTTCTTCTCGCACCGCGGCTTCGCGGTCGAGGAGATGAAGACCGCGCTGCGCGCCACGGTGAGCCAGGGCGAGCCGCCGCGCGGCGCTTCCACCCTCAGTCAGCAGCTGGTCAAGAACCTCTGGCTCTCGCCTTCGCGCAACCCGTGGCGCAAGGTCAAGGAGGCGCTGCTGACGAGACAGCTCGAGCGCATGCTCTCCAAGCGGCGCATCCTCGAGCTCTACCTGAACGTGGTCGAGTTCGGGCCGGGGATCTACGGCGCCGAGGCGGCGGCGCGGCGCTACTTCGCCAGGCCCGCGAGCCGACTCACCGAGCGCCAGGCCGCGGCCCTCGCGGCAGGGCTGCCGCGCTCCGCGTGGTATCCGGGAGCAGCCAGCAGGAGCTACCGGTTGCGCGTCGAACGTACTCTGCGCCGATTGAAGAAGGCGAGTTGGATCGCCAAGGAGCTCTAGCTAGCCGGTCCTGCGGCGTCGCGCGCCGCGGTCAAGAGAAACACCACCGGCTACGAGCAAGAGCAGTCGCTCGAGCCCGACATGCCGACGTCGGCCGAGCAGAGCACGCTGGATTCGGCCGAGCAGGCCAGGGTCTCGAGAGTCGCTCCCTGGGTGAAGATGCCGTTCGAGAACTCTTCGAAAGCGGTCTCGCCAATGAGCGTCGATCCCGTGGTGACGGTCAGCTGGGACCTGCCGGTGACGATGTTGCCACCGCGAACGGGGTTGAAGATCTGCTGCGAGTTGCGCAGCTCCACCAGGCTGTGCTCGTCCGCCAGGATCGAGCCGTCGATGGTGGCGTCGCGCGCCATGATGTTGGCGTTGCCAGTCGCGTGGATGGCCACATAGCCGCTCAGCGTGGTCCCGTAGAGGGTGGCTGCGGAGTTGAACCGAAAGCTGAGAGGGAACTCGGCCGAGATCGAGCCGCGAAACAGCGTCGCCAGGGCTCCGGCCGCGGCCAGCACACCGAATCCCCGGTCGGCGGCGGGGTTGTCGGCGATCGTACAGTCGTCACAGCGCAGGTAGGCGGTCTCGGAGAGCCCTACGCCGGCGATGCCGTTGCCGGTGATCGAGAGGTCGAAGCCCGTCACCAGCGAGTTGGATGCCTGCAGACCCACTTCCTTGTTGCCTTCGATTCGCAGGTTTCTCAAGATCACGCTGCGGCGCACGTCCTCGATCGTCAGCCCGGCGTGCTTGCCGCCGGTGAGCAGGAGATTCTCCACGACCACGTGCCGGCCGCCGCGGATGAAGAGCGCGGTCCCGTAGGGGTCATCGATCGTTGCGGCCTGGATGCCGTCGACCGCCGGGTCCGTGCCGCGCAACGTGACGCGGTCGCGCCGCACCACGACGTCCTCGGTGCAGATGCCCGAGATGTTGATGATGAGCTCGGGATAGTTTTTGTTGACAGCGCGATTGATCGAGTCGCCGTCGGCACAATCGATGTCGATCACTTTGAGCGGCTTCTGCGCCGCCAGCGGCGCAGCGCTGAGCTGCAACAGCAAGGCGATGGCGGCGAGCCCGAGCGGCGCGCAACGGGCGCGCTGTAGTCGTTTGAGAATGTGATCAGCGTTCATCTTAGAGCCTCGTTTGTTTTGTTTTCATCGATCCTGCGGGCCGCTCTTTCCTGTTCCTTCCGACCCTGCCGAGTGCTGCTTTGTGCACCGTCCGTGCCATCCCCCCGAAAACGTCCGGAAAACTCCTGCCCCTGAAGCGCAAAGTCTTTCGAATCTGTAGTTTAGAACCGCCAAGCGAGGCCGGGATCGGAGGCCCGAAGGCCGCGGACAGATAATTGCGGACACTGTTAAGGCATAATAATGGTCTTGCCTCCATAAAAGTGGCGCACCCGGTGCACGTTAGAGACACCGGAATCATCGCGCTGTTCGAGTCGCGGTTCCCGCAAACGGCCCAGCGGCTCAGCGCTGTCCGGCCCGCAACCGGTTCAGGAAGCGAAAGTAGGCGCGCTGCTGGCGGGGACCGAGAATCCGACGCACCGCCAGCACGTTGTCGACGAAAGCGCCGTCCAGAGCAGCGGTGGCCTTGCCGGTGCGCTCCAGGATGCGGTCGATCCGCCGGCGGTCGGGCGAGGGAGAGGTCAGCTCACGGCGCAGCTCCTGACGCAAGGTCGCCAGCTCCACCCGGCGGTTGGTGACCTCGGCGAAGAACCGGCCCTGCGCTTCGAGAAAGCTGTCGCGGGCCTCGCCCCGGAGCCGCAGCCGGTCGGCCAGGGCGTCGAGCGGCGGTGCCTGGCGGGGCCGCCCCACTCCGTTCGGCCGGCCGGCCTCGCTCCGTTGCCCGGCCTCGATGCGGCGCGCCTGCTCGAGCTGCTGCGGCGCGCGGCGATGGGCGGCGATCATGAAGAGCACGCCGACATTGACGCCGAGCGACAGCATGAGGGCGATCCACAACCACCAGCGCTTCATTCCTCCACCTCCGTGTCCAGCTGGGCCAGGGCGTCGAAGTAGCGCTCCGCCAGGCTCGGCGCCGGGGAGCCGGCCAGGGCCTCCGGCAGCACCTCCTCCGGTGGTAGGCGGCCGATGCCCACGCCCAGGGCGATGCCGCCGACGAGCGCCGCCGCCGCGGCCAGACGCGCCCAGGGCGGAGCCTCCGGCTCGGCGAGAGAGATCTGCGCCATGACGCCAGCGGCGAATCCCGGCGGGGCGGCGCCGGCCGGCAGCTCCAGGTCGTTCCAGCTGCGCTCCAGCAGCTCGGCGGCGGCCCGCAGCTCGGGTTCGGCGGCCACTCGGTCATCGAGCCGTCGTCGCTCATCGGGCGACAGCTCGCCGCGCAGACGGCGCAGCAGGGTCCGCATCTGCAGATCGTCGATCATCGCTCGTCTCCTCGTGAAACCTGCCAACCACTCTCATCCTGCGCCCGCCGCAGGTGGCGCATGGCGCGTACCAGACGGCTCTCCACCGCCTTGACGGTGATCTCCATCGTCTCGGCGATCTCCCTGTAGGAGAGACCCTCCCAGCGGGCCAGGATCAGGACCGCCCGCTGGCTCGGCGGCAGCCCGCCGATCGCTTCGCGGGTCGCCTGCCACCGTCTGCGGATCTCGAGCTCCGCCAGCGGATCGGCGGCCGCGTCCGGCGGATCCAGCTCGAGGTCGGGCTCCGCCTCTCCAGCCGTCCGGGTCAGCGGCAGAAAACGCACCAGACGGCGGCGGCGCAACCGGTTCAGGCAGTGGTTCACCGCCACCCGGTAGAGCCAGGTGTAGAGCTGGCCGCGCGGCTCCAGCCGCCCCGCCTTGCGGAAAGCCTTGACAAAGACCTCCTGAGCGGCGTCGCGCGCCTCTTCGGGGTCGTGCAGCAGCCGCCGGCAGAGAGCGATCAGCCGGTCCTGGTGGCGTTCCACCAGGATGCGGAACAGCTCCTGCTCGCCCGCCGCGACCCGCGCCAGGAGATCCCAGTCGGAGTCGCCGCGCCGGGTCGCGCTACGGCTCACCCGGGCTCTCCCACGTTTCGGCCGGAACCTCACCGCCCGGTTAAACCCTCGGCGTCGGCGAATCCCGCGGCCTCGATCGCCGGGGTCACGCCTCCTGACGCTTGCGGAACTTGCTGATGTGCTCTTCCACCAGCCGATGCACGCCCAACCGCTGGAGCTCCGAGGAGAGAACCAGGATCTGGTTGGGGCTCAGCGGGTGCTCGCGGTAGATCACCTGGAGGACCTTCTTGAGCGCCGCGTCCAGCTCCGGGTCGAAGCCCGGCTGGGGGTCAGGCTGCGGACTCGACATCCGCTTCGGCGTCCGGGTGCATCTGGTCGAGCTCGTAGTCGTAGATCAGCGAGCGCACGGTCTTCTCGGGGGCCGCCGCAACACCCTCGTCGTAGGCCCACATGTCGATGGTCTCCCAGGGGCAGTAGCGGGCGCAGAGCTGGCAGCCGATGCAGCGCTCGAGGTCGATCTCGACCAGCTTGTGCATGTCGGCGTAGACCGGGCCGGGCACGATCTCGATGCAGTCCACCGGACAGAACGCGATGCAGGCCTCGCAGCCGGTGCAGCCGATCTGCTCCACCACCGCCGTCTGCTTGGGCGGACGGGGGCGTGGGGGCTTGTCGATCTCGATCTTGTATCGATAGGGAAAATCGGCCATCTGGCGGGTCTCTCCCGGGATTGGCGGCAACTCTACCAGAACGGGCGGCAGGCGGCCCTTCATGGCGTGGCAGAATCCGACGATGCTGGCCGAGCGCATCGCCGCCTACATCCGGGGCGAGACCGGCGACAGCTTCGACGAGCTGGCACTGGCCGTCTTCCGTTCCCAGTACGAGCGGATCGCCTCTTTTCGCACCCTGTGCGACCAGCGCGGGGCTACACCCGGGCGCGTCGCCGGCTGGCGCGATGTGCCGGTGGCCGCGCCCCCGGCAGCCGGGGGCACGGAGCCCGGCGCCGCCGAGCCACCGGCAGAGCCCGATCACCTCGACCTGCATCACACCGTCATCGACCGCTCTTTCCCCGCCGCCTGTCTGGGGGGGATGGGTCGACCCCCGGTGCTGTCGCTGATCCCACCCGGCGAGGATGCGTCGGATCGCGGGCTGGGGTTCATGGCCGACCGGGTCCTGCGGGTCTGGGCAGCACCGGATAGCGGTGTCGCGATGGCTCGACGCGGGGTCGAGGTGGCGAAGGCGCGCGGCTTCCTGGCGGCGCGCCAGCGCGATCGGCGGCCGACCCTGGTGCTGGCCACTTCGGCAACCCTCGCACGGCTTCTCGAGGCGCTAGACAGGCGCGGGCTGCGATTCCGGCTGCCGCCGGGGAGCCGGGTGGTCGAGGCGGGCGGCCGCGGGCCGAGCGACCGCGAGCTGCTCATCCGGCTGGCCGAGGGTCTGGCCGTGCCGGCCGAAAGCGTCGTCCGCGCGTACAGCGCCACCGGGCTGACCAGCCGGTTCTACGGCGGCCACGACCGCCGCGGCCAGGCCCGGCCGTTCCGGCCGATTCCCTGGACGCGGGTGCGGATCCTCGACCCCGAGACGCTGGCCGAGGCACCAGCGGGCACCAGCGGCCTGGTTTCGGTCTTCGACCTGGCCAACGTGGGCTCGGCGGCCCACCTGCTGACCGACAGCGTCGGCGTCGCCGCTGAAGACGGCTTCCAGCTCGCCGGGGGCCGTCAGCCTGGGTAGACGATCGGTGAGAAGGTCAGGCTAGCGCTTGACCAGCAGGCCGTTGAGCGTCAGCTCGGGGATCTTCCAACCGTTGGCGCTGATCCGGCCGCCCTCGCGGTCCCCGATGAAGACCACGGCGGTGGGCACGCCGGTGATCTTCAGCGCCTTGACCTTGGGGTCCTTGGAAAAGCCGTCCCCCTGCGGCAGACCGTAGAAGTCGACCTCGATGTTGGAGCCCGCCAGCTCATCGGCGACCTTCATGATGCGTGGCACCATCTGCTGGCATGCCGGACACCAGGAGCCGAAGAAGACCTCGACGCGTACCGGGCGACCCTCGGCGCGCAAGCGGTCGAGGATCGGCTTCGAGGGCTTGTAGGCCTCGGCCAGGCGCACGTAGTCGCGGCTGTAGGCCTTCATGCCGTCGAGATCCTGGGAGCCCAGCAGCGGTGGCTTCTGCTTGAGCTCGATCGTGCGGCCGTCCATCCTGAACGACACGCCCTGGCCGCCCTCGGCCACCTTGAACTTGCCGAGCGATCGGTCCGAAGCATCGGGCAGCAGGGTCAGGCCGCCATCCGAGCGCTTGTCGACCTTCATGAACTGGACCGTCTCGACCCGTGCTTCGCGCAGGATCAAGCGGACCGGGCTGCCGAGCTCGTCGCTCAGGATCAGCAGTTCGCCGGCGATCCGCGACTGCCAGACGTCGGCCCTCACGGGAACGCCGTCGACCGTGACCACGTAGTCGGACGGTTGAAAGTCGGCCGTCGCCGCCTGGACGGCGAGGAGCGGCCCGGCGGCCAGCAGGGCCAGCAGACATATGGCGAGCGCAGAGAGCGCGGTACTTCCCCCGTGTCTTCTCATGACGGCGTGATTCTATTGCAACCCGCCTGCCAGATGCCGCCCTTACCGGTGTCTCCGCGGCACTCGGCGGGTCAGTCGATCAGCGCGGCGGCGACGCCGGGAGGCAATCCCGGCCAGGTGGCCGTCACAGCGCCGTCGACGACCTCGAACGAGCGCGGCATTCTCCGGTAGAGAGGACGCAACAGGGTCGGCGGCGCCTCGCGCACGCCGAAGATCGGCGCCTGGGTCCAGTTGAAGGTGCCCACCGCCTCCGGCGGCGAGGCGGTGACGATCCAGGGAGTCGGACCACCCGTCTGCAGGGCCATCTCGTTGAGCCGTGGTACGGCCGCGAGCAGGGCCTCGTCCTCCAGCTCGGCGATCACCACGAGGTGATTGCCGCTCTCGAGCTCGGCCGCTATGGCGTCCAGGCAGAGCCGGTCCCCGCCGGCGCCGGCGCAGATGTCCCTCACCGCCACGCCCGGCTTCAGCCGGGTGGCGAGGTCGTCCAGCGGCAGCCCCGGGGCTACCGCGGCGAACGCCACTCCACCGATGGTGATCGTCGCCACCACGGCCAACCGCCGCCACCGCGGCCGCACGCCCTCGTCACGACCCAAAAAGCACAGGACGAGCGCCGGCGCCATCAGCAACAGGTCCTGCCAGAAAGCCTCGGCGGGAGTCCGGTCAACCAGGTTGCCAAAACAGCCGCAGGCGATGACCTCGTCCTGCCCGTGGGCGGCATTCCACCAGGCCCGGCCGGTGAGAAAGAGGAAGAAAACGACCAGCATGGCCGTCGGCAGCAGAACCCACAGCCGGCGGACGCCCAGCAGCAGCGCCGAGCCCAGCCCGAGCTCCAGGGCCAGGGCGACGAGGGCGGCGGCAAAGCTCAGTGAGACCGGTGAGATGCCCTCGGCGACGATCTGCTCGGCAAACGCCTCGGGATCGATCGCCTTGGCGTAGGCCGCGAGCAGCAGCACGAAACCCAGCAGCAACCCGCCGGCGACTCCCAGTCGGCGCAGATGATCCCGATCGGCCCTCATGACCGAGCCATTCTGGCAGAAGCGCCCCGCGGCGGCGACTTGCGGCGACGACGCCATTTGAGGTGTTTGCGCAGCTCGTCGGCGGTCGGGCTGTCGACGCCATCGAGAAACGGCGCCAGCGGCCCGGAGTAGAGCAGCTTGCCGCCGTGTACGCCGCCGCCCGGGCCCAGGTCGACGATCCAATCGGCGCGGCCGATGAGGTCCAGGCTGTGCTCCACCACCACCACGCCCTCGCCCCGCTTCACCAGCCGCCGCAGGGTCCTGTAGAGCAGGTCGATATCGGCCAGGTGCAGCCCCGTCGTCGGCTCGTCGAACATGAAGAGCCGCGGTTTCTCTTTTCGCCCGCCGTCGATATAGCTCGCCAGCTTGAGCCTCTGCGCCTCACCGCCCGACAACGTGGAGGTCGGCTGGCCCAACCGGAGATAGCCCAGACCGACGTCGACCAGGCTCTGCAGCCGGCGGCAGAGCCGCTTCTGGTCGGCGAATCGCGACAGTGCCTCCTCCACCGTCAGCTCCAGGGTCTCGGCGATGTTGAGGCCGCGACAGCGCACCGCCAACACCGAGGGTCGGAAGCGGTGGCCGTTGCAGGAGTCGCAGGTGACCGTTACCGGCGCCATGAACTGCATGTCCACTTCGAGGACCCCGGTGCCCTGACACGCGGCGCACCTGCCCTGCTCGAGGTTGAACGAGAAGTGGCCGGCCTTGATGCGTGCCCGCCGCGCCGCCGGCTCGGCGGCGAAAAGCTTGCGAATCTGGTCGTAGGCCTTGGTGTAGGTGACCGGATTGGAACGGCTGGAACGGCCCAGCGGCGCCTGGTCGACCAGGACCAGGTCCTCCAGCTCTTCGAGTCCCTCCAGCACCCGGCAGCGGCCCGGATCGACGTCGACGACGCCGCGGCCACGGTGGAAGTTGGCCCACAGTACGTTCTCGACCAGGGTCGACTTGCCCGATCCGGAAACGCCGGTCACCGCCACCAGGGCGCCGAGAGGCAGGCTGACGTCGATGTCCCGCAGGTTGTGGGCGCCGGCGCCGCGCACCGTGATTCGCGGCAGGGTGGCCAGTTTGTCCTCCAGCGACTTCTTGCCGCGCTCGCGCCGCGCCCGGGCCAGGTGGCGGCGAGCCTCGGTAGCGGGCCGCTCGCGGAGGAACTGGGCGGTCAGCGAGTCTTCAACCTGGAGAACTTCACGCAGCGGGCCCTCGCTCATCAGGTCGCCGCCGCGCTCGCCCGCCGCCGGCCCCAGATCGATGACCCAGTCGGCACCCTGGATCAGGGTGCGGTCGTGCTCCACCACCAGCACCGTGTTGCCGCGCCGTGCCAGATCCTGCAGCAGGCGCAGCAGCTTCTCGCTGTCGCGGGGGTGCAGGCCGATGGTCGGCTCGTCGAGCACATAGAGGGTGCTGGTCAGCCCGGACCCCAGCGCGGCGGAGAGATGGATACGCTGCGCCTCGCCGCCCGACAGCGTGCGTGCCTGGCGATCCAGGGTCAGGTAGTCGAGGCCGACCCTGTGCAGCACCTCGACCCGCTCCTCCAGCTCCTCGATCAGGTGGCCGGCCACTTCGCGCTGGCGATCGGTCCACTGGCGGGCCCGCAACCAGGCGCGCAGCAGCTCGATGCTGCGTGCCGCCAGGTGCGGCAGCGTCTCGCCCTCGACCCGCACCGCCAGCGCCTCGCGCTGCAGCCGGGTGCCGGCGCAATCGGGGCAGGGATCGTAGGCCCGGTAACGGGCCAGCATCACCCGCACGTGCACCTTGTAGGAGCGCCGCTCCAACCAGGCGAAAAAGCGGTCCAAGCTGACGAAGTCTCCCTTGCCGCTCCAGACCCATTGGCGGTCCTCTTCGGACAGGTCGGCCCAGGCCACGTCCAGCGGCACGCCGCGCTCGCGGCATGCCTCGTAGAGGGCTTCGTAGTGCTCCTCGTAGGCGGGCGTGTTCCAGGGCGCGATGGGGCGCTCCTCCAGGGTCCAACCGGGATCGGGCACCACCCGCTCGCGATCGATGCCGATCACCCGGCCGAAGCCCTGGCAGGCGGTGCAGGCGCCGAGGGGCGAGTTGAACGAGAAGAGCGCCGGCACCGGGTGCCTCAGCACCTCGCCGCAGACCCGGCAGGAGAGGCGGCGCGAGTAGTGGCGCTCGCCGTCGGCACCCCGCGCCACCACCCGGCCCGCCGCCAGGCGGTAGCCCTCCTCGATGGCGGCGCTCACCCTCCCCTCCTGGCCCTCGCCGGAGTTGAAGCGGCCCAGCACCAGCGGCATCGGATCCAGCCGCACAAGCCAGCGCGCGCTGGAGCCCATCCGCACCACCTCGCCATCCTCGAG
>CALZJC010000068.1 GCA_945787525.1 Thermoanaerobaculia bacterium
TCCCGGATCTGCAGCAGATCCGGGACGTTTCCTTTGCCGCCGGTGTCGGCTGTCGCCAGCTGGTGGTGACCGGTCCGCCCGGCTGCGGCAAGACCACGCTCATCGGTGCCATCGGCGGCTGGCCCGAAGAGGGCTATCTGGATCTGACCGAAGCGCGCTGGTGGCGGTCGCGAATCTTGACGTTTCGCCCGCGAGAAGTGCATCTGGGTTTTCCGTTTCATGGCCACGAGGCCGCCCTGGCCCTATTCGAGAAAGAGACCGTTTCGGCGCCAGAGCCACTTCGGCTCGAGACCGCGAGGATCCGCTTGCCAGGGAAACCACGACGCTTCAACCCGGTCGACTGGCGGCAGAAACTGGTCTTCGAGTTCCTGCTGCCACCCGCCGAAGAGGTCTTCCAGGCTCGACAAGAGCGCTCATACCGGCGGACCCACCCGGTGGACACCGAGATCTCGCTCGAGCAGACCATGGGGCAGCTGGCGACCTACGCTGGAGTGGCACGCCTCTTCCACCAACGGGGTCTCAGGGTCTACGTGCGCGATGGCTTCGGGGTGCTGCCCAAGCAACTCTCGGAGCCTGGGCCGGTCACCGCCGAGAGCGACAAAAGAAGACCGAAACGCAGCTTTCTGGAGCGGTCTCTGAAAAGACTCACCCACGCCGAAGATGCGCCGCTGATCGAGAGCCCCGACAACCTGACCCTGGTTGGCAGACGGGTCCGCATCCCCACGGCGGCGCTGCCGCTCGAGATCGAGCTCGGCCCGCAGACACTACAGATCCACGTCGAACAACCGTTGTTTCCCGACCAGCAGTGGCCGCCAAGCCTCGTGATCTTCGATCCTCTCGACTATCAGGAACGGATCAGTGGTTTTGTCCGCCTGGAGGAAGGCCAGCGGACCCGCATCGGCAAGGGAGAGGAGGACCGCCGAATCTCCCAGCGCCTGCCTTCGGACATCCTGCCCCGGCTGGAGATCGGCTTCGACGGCGAACAGGTCTCGCTGATCGATCTGCACTCACCGACTGGAACCCGGGTGCGGTCGATGGGCGCGGAGCAGTCCCGGCGGCTGGTCACCGACCGCGAGCGCCGCCTGCTCGGGCTGCAACAGCTCATCGGCGGATCCCTTGACATGCTGGAGCCCGAGCCGGCTCTGGCGTGCCTGCGGGAGGTCAATCGCAACCTGGCAGAGGATCCCTATCGCCCATTGGCCAGCGACGGCCTGCCCGGCGGGCTGGTCGAGCTGCCGGGCGATTTCGCACCGGTGATCATCGGCGACCTGCACGCCAATCTGGACAACCTGGTCAAAATCCTGTCCGAGAACCGCTTTGTCGAAGAGATGCAGCGGGAGCGGGCGGCGGTCATCCTGCTCGGCGACGCCGTGCACCGGGAAGAGGAGTCGCAGCTGGCCGAGATGGAGAGCTCCGTCGTCATGATGGACTTCATCCTGCGCATGATGCGGGCCCTTCCGGGGCGGTTCATCTACCTGCGGGGCAACCACGACAGCTTCTCCCACGAGGTGACCAAGGAGGGCGTCGAGCAAGGGCGCCTGTGGCGTTCCTTGCTGCGGGACATCCGAGGCCGTCGCTACGTCGAGGAGATGGAGCGGTTCTACCGACTCGGGCCCTACATCGCGATCTCCAAAGGGTTTATCGCCTGCCACGCCGGCCCGCCGCTGGAGAGCGTCTCACGGCAAACCCTGGTTGACATCCGCAGTCACACCGGAGTGATGCATCAGCTGACCTGGAACCGGCTGAAACGCCCGGGAAAGCCGGCCGGCTATGGCAAGCGCGACGTGGCCGCACTGCGCAAAGCGCTCGGGGTGGCCAAGTCGGAGGCCCTCATCGTCTCCCACAACCCACCGTCTGAAGAGGAGACCTTCTGGCTCGATGTCGGCGGCATCAAGGACCATCACATGGTCTATAGCGCCCACGAAGACTCGTTTGCCGTCTTCACCCGGATCGGCGGCGAGATGGTGCCGCTGGAGTACCGCGGCGAGCCGCTACTGCGCTATCTCGACGGTAGTTAGAGCCCGACTCGCTCTCGCACTTCGCGCCAGAGCTTGCGGTAGGAACTGGCCGCCGCGCTGCGCGCCGCCCAGACGCCCACCGGCGCACGCCGGATCCCCATCTGCTCCACTATGGTGGCGTTGGGGATCACGGCCTCGAGCAGCTTGCCGCGGCGGGCTTCGTCGCCGTCACAGATCCGGCGGTGCAGCTTCTTGCGCCGGTCCACCATGGAGAAGAACGGCAGCAGTTCGGCTCGCCGCCGCCCCTTCTTGGCGACGTGGCCGGCGAGACGGTCGAGGGTTCGCAGCGAGAGCGTCGTCGGGATGGTCGGCACCAGCAGAGCGTCTGCGGCGACGAAGACCGCCTCCGAGACCAGGGTGATGCTGGGCGCGCAATCCAGCAACACCAGGTCGTACTCGTCACTCAGCGGCTGGAGCAGTTGGGTGAGCTGGCGTACCGGTCGCCGGGTCACCTCGAGATCCTGGTCCATGTGGCGGTAGGAGAAGTCGGCCGGCAGTAGATCGAGCCCCTCGAAGTCGGTGCCACGGATCTGGTCGATAAGCGGCCGCTTGCCCCGGATCAACTTCCTGCCACCGCCTTTGACCTTGGCCCGGATGCGAAAGTAGAAGCTGGCGGCACCCTGGGGGTCGAGGTCCCAGACCAGCGTTCGCAGGCCGTCGCGCCAGGCGCAGTGGGCGAGGTTGACGGCCCCCGCGGTCTTGCCCACGCCACCCTTGATGCTGTAGAGCGCGAGGATCTTCATCGCGCGGCGCTCTCGACCAGCCGAGAGAGTCTCTTGCGGACCTTGCGCCGGTCGAAGCGCTCGAACTGCTCGTGGAAGCGCCGGCGTTCCTCGTCATGACGCCCGGCGAGGTTGGCGATCAGCTGACCGAGCGCCAGCAGCGCGGTGGACGGCGCCCCCGAGTCCGTCAACTCCTCGGCAAAATGCTCCATCGCATCCTGCTGCACCGTCAGGTCGT
Organism: Thermoanaerobaculia bacterium; assembly: GCA_945787525.1. Classification (GTDB taxonomy): domain Bacteria; phylum Acidobacteriota; class Thermoanaerobaculia; order Multivoradales; family JAHEKO01; genus CALZJC01. Next base: position 2,979 of record CALZJC010000068.1, read on the forward strand.
TGAAGTCACCCAGGCTGTCCTGCAGACCCTTGAGGGCATCGATCACCTTGCCGATCTGCCGCGGCTCGTAGAGATCGCGAAAGAACTCCAGCAGATAGCGCAGCTTCTTGCAGTCGATGCGCAGGCGGTGGAGTTTCCGGTCCGGTGTCGTGGGACCGATGGCGCGCCCCTTCTTGATCACCTTGGCGTGCGCCTGGAGAATCCGGTCGCGGGCCACCTCACCGATCGGCGTCAGACCGGCAGGCGGAGTATCCGGTGTCTCCTCATCGGCCAGAAAGCTCTCCCACTCGGACAGCAGCCGCCGGTAGCGTTTGGTGCCCAGCGCCCGCGCGACGCGCCGGTGCTCGCTTTTCTGCTTGCGCCGCAGGAGGTCCTCCAGCGCGCCCAGGCCAGCCGCTGCCTGCTCCGACAGGCTGGCGCGGTAGTCGTCGAGCTTGAGCAGATAGACGTCCAGATCGCGCAGCGCCCCGGTCTGCCCGCCGAGCCAGGAGAACTCTTCACGGAACCGGGTCACTCGCTCGAGCGGCAGCACGCCCCTGACCTGGCTCAGCGCCGAGCGCGTGCGCCGCACCGCCACCCGGAAGTCGTGCAAGAACTCCGAATCCAGGTCCTGGCGCACCCCCTCCTCGTTGCGCCGGATCGTGTCGAGCAGCTGGCGATGGATGCGTCGCATCGCCAGATGCGCCGGCAGATCGGGCTCGAGCGGGCTCTGGACCTTCGCCTTGTAATCGCCCGGTTGCAGGCCGCACAGCTCGTAGGCCCGCCCCAGAACCGGCCGCGACGCGCGCTCGAGGCCCTGCTCCTCGAGAAAGCGCAGCAGCCGGGCGAAGGCGCGCTCGAAACCCCGCACCGGCACCGCCACCAGCCGCGGGGGCAACCGTTTCGCCGCCTTCGCCTCGGCACCGCGGACCAGCCAACCTTCGAGCCGCAGCCGGGCGACCGTCTTCTCGCGGCGATCCAGCAGACACAGCTCCTCGCTACGATGCTCGAGCTCGGCGAGAGGCAGCAGCCGTCGCATTTCCACGACGCTTTCGAGATCACGCCGCAACCGCCCCAATGGCAGGTCCCAGGCGAAGGCGGGTGGCGCCGGCGTCCGCTCCTGTTGCTCCGCGCCGCCGTCATCGCGGCTAAAGTGGAGCTCCCATTCGCTCCCGTGACGACTGCCCGCCAGGGTGGCGCCGGCCTTCCAGAGCCGCCAGTCGAAAGTGTCGAAGCAGGTGCGCTTGTGCCGGTCGCTCTGCCCTCGGGCGGTGCTGAACCGCTGCTTCAACTCAGTCAGAACCGCGCGACCTTGTCGCTGGCTTCTGAGCTCGAAGGCGATCATGAACGGGCAGCTCCGGTCCGAATTACTCGCGAATCACCGCGGGGCGCAGAGTCTACCCGAGCCGGCTCGAAAGCAGACTCGGAACAGATCAACTGTGAAGTCGGCCCGCCAACCATCGTAGCGACCGGCTGTGACGGCGCCGTGACAGCCGTACACCAGTGCGGCCGTTCGTTACTCGCCCAAGGGTGGTTGCAGTGCCGCGAGCCAATCCCGCACCCGCGCCTTCAACCGATCCCGGACCCGGCGAAACTCGGCCAGCGTCTCCTCCTCACTGCCGACAAAGGCCGCCGGATCCTCTGTCGGCCAGTGCAGACGCTCTTCCACCCCCGGCCAGACCGCCGGGCAGGTCTCCGCCGCGCCACCGCATACCGTGATCAGTATCCCGATCGCCACCTTGTCGAGGTAGACCCCGTACTCCTTGGGGTACTGACCCTCGAGGTCGAGCCCTTCCTCGGCCATCACCCGCCGCGCCATCGGATGGATCTCCGCCGCCGGCTCGGTGCCGGCGCTGAAAGCCCGCAGCTGCCCCTCGCCGTAGCGGCGCAGAAAGGCCTCGGCCATCTGGCTGCGACAGGAGTTGCCGGTACATAGCACCAGCACTCCATCGGCTCGCACGCTCATCCGCAACTCCTCATCGGTCTGCCGCACTCAGCCGAGCCGCCGGCGTTGGACGATATTCAGATCCCGGGTCGTCGTCGGAGCCCCATGCAGCCCGGCAGCGGCCCCCCGGATGACGCTGAACTCGACGCCCGCGCCCACCAACGCCTCGATCAGGGAGTCGAGATCTGCTGGCCCAGTCTGGTTGAGCCCATACTCTCGATGCTAGCACCCGGGTCGGGCTGGGTTCTTCGTCGGCTTGGCGCCGGGAAGTGCCCTGTTCGGCCGCCTTGCCGATCGTTCACCGGAGCGCGCCTGCTAACGCCCCGAGCCGAGACCTCGATTCTTGCTGTTTTATCATAAGCGGATTATGATACCTGCATGGAGGGGAAAGTGAAAGCCTATCTGGCCGAGATCGGCCGACGGGGCGGCCGGAAGAGCCGTCGAGCGCTGGACCCCGAGATGGCGCGGGCGATGGTGCGTGTGCGCGAGGCGCGACGGGCGTACCGGCGATTCCAGGCCGAGTGCTTCTGGTCGTTCGATCCCGACTACGAGATCGGGCTGTCCGACGTCGCCTGGGTCGCCGAGCAGCTCCGCAAGCACGGTGACCGTGACGCCTGGGAAGTCTCGAGGAAGCTGTGCCGCTAACCGACTACCAGGCGAGCCTGGCCCGCCTGCTTTCCGGCAACCGCACGTTTGATTCGTACCTCGCGGGCGGGGCGGCGATCCTGATAGAGCCCAACACGACTCGCTTCAGCCGCGATCTCGACTACTTCCACGACTCGGAGGCGCGCGTCGCAGAAGCGTTCGCCGCCGATCACGGACTGCTCGAAAGCCACGGGTACTCCATCGACGTCGACCTGAATCAACCCGGTTTCGTGCGCGCCATCGTGCGCCAGGGCAAGGAGGCGACCAAGGTCGAGTGGGCGCGCGATTCAGCCTGGCGATTCATGCCGACGGTCTTTGACGAGCGAGTCGGGTTCGTACTCCATCCCGTCGATCTCGCCGTCAACAAGACGCTCGCCCTCGCCGGCCGCGACGAATCGCGTGACGTTCTGGACGTGCTCCATCTCCACCGGCAGGTGCTGCTGCTCGGAGCTCTCTGCTGGGCGGCCTGCGGCAAGGACCCCGGTTTCACGCCGCTGTCCGTGCTGGAACTGCTGAGGAGGCGCGGGCGCGTGCGGGCGGAAGACCTGGCGAGGCTCGATCTGGCGGTGCCGATCGACCTTCACGCGCTGAAGCAGGAGTGGCTCGAGGCGCTCGATTCCGTCGAAGCTTTCGTCGCATCCCGCCCCCCCGAGGAGGTGGGCTGCCTCTACTACAGCGCCTCGCGGCGCACGTTCGTCGACCCTCGAGAGGCCGCCGATTCGGTGCCCCACTTTGGCCGCCCCGGCGGCGTCCTGCCCCGCGTCGCGGATTCCTGACCGCCGGCGACCCGCTTCAGGGGGCGGCGGCTCAACTCGCCAGTGGATCGATCGCCTCGACGCCTGCGAACTGCAAGAAGTCCCTGTCGGAGGTGTAGATCTTGCGCACTCCGCGCTCTCGCATCAGAGCGGCGGTCCGGATGTCGAAGAAGAGGTTCCCGGCGGGGTGATGGAGCTCGGCGACCAGGTGACGAAGCGTCTCCCAGTGTCGCGCCGAAACCGAGAGTAGCCTGAAAAACTCCCGCTCGAGCAGCGCGTCCAAGAAGGACAGTGCTTCGCCTGCCGATAGCGGTCGGGGAAAGACCGCCGGATGGGTCGAGACCCTGAGAAACTCGTAGCAGATCCCCTCGGTCAGGTACCACGACTCGGTCGATGCGGCAGCCCGGGTCAGAAACCCGACCGCAGCAGCGTTTTCGGGCGCGTCGGCGTTTGCGGCGTAGAGCAGGAGATTGGTGTCCAGGATCCCACCCATTCACGACTCCATCGCCTGCTCGAGCGCATCGCGGTCGGCGAGATTGACCCGCGCCCGGCCCATCGAGAAGGTCGGAAGCTCGAACGGCTTCGTCCCTGCCGGAGCGCGCCGCGCCAACCCCTCGGCCAGAAGCTCGTTGACCACTTCCGAGATCTGACGTTTCTCCTTGCTGGCAAGCTCCCGCACCCCGTCCATGCAGCCATCCTCGAGAATCAGCGTTGTGCGTTTCATGTTCACGAGCGTAGCAAGTGGGACATCTATATGTCAACGCAAATCATACAGATGCTCAAGCTTGCCCGAAAGCCGATTCCGCCCTCGCAAGGAGTTCGGCACACGCCCTCGGATCACTCTTGCCCGCTCAGCCCCTCGAAGATCGGCTTCAGGAACGACTTGTCCCGATGGATCTCCTCGCGGGTCAGGCCGTTCAGCTCCCAGGGCAGGACCAGCCAGTCTTCGGTCTCGTGCAGGTAGTAGTCGGGCACGCGATCCGTCCGGTTGTGCGCCGGCTTGTACCAGGGAACGGCCACGCGGACGTCCTCGGGCATGTTGCGCTTGGTGCGATAGGCGAGCCGATCGATCAGCGCCTTGACGTTCAGCCCGGAGCTGTAGACGTCGTCGACGATCAGCAGCCCGTCATCGGCGTTGAGGTTCTCCAGCAGGTAGCGGGTGCCGTGAACCCGGATCGCGCCGGCGTTCTCGAGCATCTGCTTGTAACTGGTCATGCCCCGATAGGAGGTGCGGATCGAGATGTGGTCGGTCTCCACCCCCAGGTACTGCAGACACTCCTGGACGGCGATGCCCACCGAGCTGCCGCCACGCCAGATGCCGACGATGAAGGTGGGCCGAAAGCGGCTCTCGTGGATCTTGACTCCCAAGCGATAAGAGTCGAGCAGCAGGTCCTCTTCCTGGATGAACAGCTTCTCCACGTCAGGCCTCCGGCGACCGGGCGGCGATCGCCTCCTTGATGATGGCGTGGATGCCCGGTCGCCGCCGCTCGATCTCCTCCTCCGTCAGGCCCTCGAGTGAATAGGGGAACTTGATCCAGCGCTCGGTCTCGTGCAGGTAGAAGTCGGGCGCGACCCCGACTTGGTTGCGGGTCGGCTTGTAGTAGGGCACCGCGACGCGGATCTCCTGCGGCGCGTTGCGGCGCAGCTTCTCGCGCAGGTGATCGACCAGCGCGCGGATCGTGTAGCCGGTATCGAAGACGTCGTCGACGATCAGCAGACGATCATGGTGCTGCAGGTTCTTGATCAGATAGCTCGTGCCGTGGATGCGAACGGTGGGCGCCCGGCCGTCGATGCCGCTGTAGGACGACGTGCGGATCGCAATGTGGTCGGTCTGAACGCCGTGGTAGTCCAGCAGCTCCTGGACGGCCATGCCGATCGGCACGCCGCCGCGCCAGATGGCGACCATGAAGCTCGGGCGGAAGCCGCTCTCGAGCACCCTGGCGCCGAGGCGAAAGGCGTCTTCCAGCAGCTCCTGGGCGCTGATGTAGAGCTTCTCGGTCATCGATCGCCGCCGATGCCGAGTGTAACGTGACGCCGTTCTCTTGGACGGCAGTCTGCCTGCATCGCTTCCCCACAGCGAGCGATTCACCAGCACAGTTGAGTATGGTAGTATTGCCTTGCTATGGCAAGACCAAAAGCGACCTTCACTCTCGATCCCGCGACGATCCGACGCCTTGCGCAGACCGCCGCTCGGTTGGACAGGCCCAAGAGCCAGGTCGTGCGCGAAGCGATCCACGAGTACAGCGAGCGGATCGGGCGGCTCAGCGAACGGGAACGACTGCGGATGCTCAGAGCTTTCGATGAGCTCGTGCCGGCGATCCCGCCCCGACCGGACAAGGAGATCCAGGAAGAGCTGCGAGCGATCCGCGATGCCCGGCGTGGCGGTGGGCGGCGGTCCGCATCGGCGAGAAGGCGATGATCGTTCTGGACACCTCGGTCCTGGTAGACAGCCTCACCGGCCAGGGGCGCTCGGCGGAACGGCTGCGAGAGGTCATCGCACAGGGCGAGCGCATCCTGGTCCCCGCCCCGGTCCTCTACGAATGGCTTCGAGGTCCTCGCCGAATCGAAGAGCTGGCGGCTCAGGAGGCCCTCTTCCCGCGTGACTCCGCGATTCCGTTCGCAGCCGAAGAAGCCGCCACGGCGGCCGAGCTGTATCGCCAGGCCGAAAGACCTCGCGGGCGAGAAGTCGACCTGGCGATCGCCGCCTGCGCGCTGACTCGCGACGCGGCTCTCTGGACCCTCAACCGCAGGGACTTCGAGGACCTCGAGGAGCTGCGGCTGTTCGCCGCCTCCAGCAAGTGAGGGCGGCACCACTCCCACCTCCCTGCACTGCCACCGGAAACTGGACAATAGATAACCAGTCATTTAGACTGGTCATATGCAGACACTCAACGCCTCCGACTTCAAAGCACGATGCCTGGCGATCCTCGATCGTGTCAGGGACACCGGCGAGCCGGTGCTCATCTTGAAAAGAGGCAAGCCGGTGGCTCAACTCGTGCCGGCCCGCGGCGACTCCGCGCGGTATCCGCAGGACGACCTGCGGGGCACCGTGAAGGTGCTGGGCGATGTGGTCGCTCCGGTGCTTCCCGAGGACGCGTGGGAGGCACTGCGGGGCGAATGAACTACCTGCTCGACACTCATGTGCTGCTCTGGTGGCTCGAAGACGGCGAGCGTCTCTCCGTCGCGCAGCGCCACGCGTTGACCTCGGTGGGGCCGGAGACACCCTTGGCCGTGTCCGACATCACGCTCTGGGAGATCGCCATACTCGAGAGCCTGGAGCGGGTCGCATTCTCCATACCGCTGAGGGAGTGGCTCGAGAAGGCGGTCTCGCCACCCCTGGTGCAGCGAATCGGCATCTCGCCCGCGGTGGCCGCCGAGGTGGCGAGCCTTCCGGAGAGCCTCCATCGAGACCCGGCGGACCGGATCCTGGTGGCAACGGCCCGCGTCGCCGGCTTGACCCTGATCACCCAAGATCGTTGCATTCTGGACGCCGACCTGGCCCCGACGCTCGCGTAGCCGAACCACTCCGGTTATCGGGCGGGACTCGAAGCGTGCAAGTCGCCGGCTAGCCGCCCGGGAAATCGGTTCTATCAAGAAGTCATGCGGTGGCGCTCCATCTTCGGACTGCCGCAAGGCCCCATCGAGAGCCTGCTCCTCGTCTTCGCTGACCCGCCCGAGCAGGACTCCGATCCGCTGCCGCGAAAGCGCCTTGGCATGGTTATTGGTCGTGCAGCCGATTCTCCTACATCTCCTCCCACCGCTTCATCAACTTCTCGAGCGCCTTGGCGAGTCTCGCCTGGTTCTTGTTGTAGTCCTTCTTCAAGGCCCCCGTCGCCATGCCGCGCCAGACCAGAACGCCGCGCTCGCGGTCCCAGACGTCGACGACGACGGTGCCCTCCTTGAAGGTGAAGGACTTCTTGCCGCCGTCGCGGATGCCGACGCCACCCTCCCAGTAGGAGCCGGGCGTGAAGTCGTCGCCGTAGGCGTATTCGAGATCACCCGGACCGAGCCGTAACTCGCCCTGGTAGGCGGCGTAGTAGGCCAGATAGACATCCGGCTCCGAGGGGACCATGGCCAGCCCGCCGTAGCGAGCGTAGCCGATGATCTGGCGCGCGACCCACTCATGAAGCGAAGGTGACACCCGGCGCAGATCTTTCCGGGTCTCGCGGAACTGGAAGGTCTGGTAATCGATGAAGGCGGTGGCACCGTCGTAGTCGATATGGATCTTCATCCCGAGAGCGGGAACCGCGACGAGGAACAAACAGAGCAGTAGCGGGCGGATTCTTCGCATTCCGGAAACCTCCGAGGGTCACCGCATCCTAGCGCCGCGGGAGATTCCCGTTGCGCCGATCAACTCTCCGGCTGCGCCTGCGGCGCGAAGCGAACAGCGTCGCGCACCAGCCAACCGCGCTGCTCGAGCTCGGTGCGGCAGCGTTCCGAGACCTTGCCGCGGAACCAGACCTCGCGGCTCGCCGTGTCAAGGTCACTGCCGACCTCGGCGAAGGGCCCGTCAGCCGCGGCCGCGATGCCCTCGGTCCAGAAGATGTGATCGACCGGGATCAGGAAGAGCAACCGACCGTTGCCGGTCAGGACCCCGGGAAGCGGCCCAGCGCCCAGGAATCGCCCGACTTCTACTCCACTGCCCCTGAGGCCGGCGAACATCTTGATCGCCTGGAGGAAGAACAGGGCTTCCTCGTGCGACTCCACCGGTGCCGCCAGCGCGACGACCCCCGGCCGGCCCTCGGCGGTCGACAGATCGGACAAAACCGAGACGACCGCTGTCTGCGCCGACGGGTTGTACCAGGGGTTGCCCAGGAACTCCTCGGCCAGCCTCACCTCAACACCCATGGCCACGAGCGCCCTGTGGTTCAGCTCGCGCAGCTTCTCGGGCTCGGTTCTCCAGACGAGCTTGGTTACATCCTCGACGTAGTTCACCCCGGGAATTCTCGGAATCGACACAAAGCGAACCGCGAAGCCGCCGGCGGCGTCTACCTTGGCCACCTTCTTCATCTCGCGACGGAGGATCTCGTTCGCGGTATACGGGTCGATACCGAGCTTCTCCGCCCAGCGGCGCTCAGCCCCGCTGACCCCGAAGTACTTCTTGGCGTACTTCTGCCCGGCCTCGAAGCCGGCCTCGAGCGCTCCGCCGCCAGCCTCGGACCCCTTCCCGGCCTCGCCGCGCTCGCCGCCGTCGACCAGGTCCTTCGCCGCCGCTACCCCCTTCTCTATGGCTCTCGCGGTGCGCTTGAACAAGCGTCCCACCCCACCGGGCACGTCCTCTGCCGTCTCCACCGGGCGCCCGGCAAGCTCGACTACCGAGATCACCTGGCTGGCCGCGCTCTTCGCCAGGGCCTCGGCGAAGACCTCGGTCTTCGAGAGCTTGTCGAGCTCGGCCAAGGCCGCGATCTCCCGCAATCGGACCGCCAG